>JBBSSY010000439.1:0-3801 GCA_038241595.1 Chitinophagales bacterium
AGGCTGGAAAGCAACCTGGGTATGGCTGGACAGGCTGCGCGTCCCATTTATGAGTATTTTATTGAAAAAGTATACGCAGACAAGACACTGGGGATCGAACGTGATGCTAAATTTCTGAAACCGGAAAGCATGCGGAATGAAGCCATGTTCGACTATATGAATATGATCGACCAGGTTCCACCGCCCGGCGCAGAGGGCACCGACCAGGGCAACGGCAACGCCGACGAATACCTGATGGAGCCTGATACCAACCATGTACCGGTTGAATCACAACTCGATAATGAAGAAAAGAAAATATTGAGGGAAGCCACCCGCGATAAAAAAGTTGAAAAGCGAACTGATAAATCGGTACCGCCAGCCACTGATTCCGATCAAAATCCACCGGAAGAAAAGAAAAAGAAGGGATTCTTTAAAAGATTATTTGGCAGTAAAAAAGATGAGTAATGAAAAATGAAATGGAAGATACAAATTTAATCTATAGGATAAAACCACGAATACACCAGTCCTTATTATTCCTGTTGATGGCTGTTAGCTGAAAGCTGACAGCCGACAGCTATTCTGGGATCAATGCCGCCTTCTTCTTACTCACGCCGATATTGCCGACGATTCCAAGGCTGTAAAAGAAATGGTAATTGGTGTTTTCACTCACCTTCATTCGATATTGAGAATTTATCAGCAGGAATGCGTCATCAAAGAAATTAAACTGCAGACCGATACCCAACGGAATGAATGCCCCATAATATCCCTTGAATTTAGATATGCCGGCGCCAGCAGACAGGTAGGGAACAATTACATATTGATCAGAAAACATTTTTGCATGTATCGATGCATCTGCCTCCAGCAAAAATGCTTCATCACCGGTTGAAGTCTTTCCTTCCATCGGGTAATCTAAAAAAGACCCGGCTAAATTTGCAGCAAAATCAAAATGGGTGCTTAGACCCTGCAGGTAGCTCAGACTGATGCCGGGGCTCATATCCTTGAACCGGCCGAAAGTTTTATCGCGAAGCGTACTACTTAGCGAAGCAGTCCGAATATTGGAAGCCGTTTTAAAATCATTAAAAAAGAAATGGATGCCGATCGCCGGGTCTTTCACGTAATCATCATCCTGGCTACAAACCGTAAGACATGCTATCAGCAATCCTGCAATCAATAATACTTTCTCTTTCATAATCAGTACGCTTTAATTACGATAATCAAAAATAGCGGGTACGAATCAATTCGGGAAAAATATTAATCAATCAAGGTCTGTTGGCCAGTGGGGTAGTTTTACCCATTACTTCAATTCTAACGGAAGACACGCCAGACTGCACCAGGCCTATTCTTCTGGCGGCCGCCCTCGAAAGATCAATCAGCCGGTGGTTCCGCTTATGGAGGCGATCCGTGATTTTCACCACAACCGATTTTTTGTTTTTCAGGTTTGTTACACGCACCCAGGTACCCAGCGGAACGTTATTATGAGCAGCCGTTAATTTGCTTTGGCTGAAAATCTCTCCATTAGCGGTCTTCTTCCCGTTAAAGGCATTGCTGTAATAGCTCGCCGAACCATATTGAATTTTTGCCCGCTTCCTGACAACCTTTTTAGCGGTTGGTTTTGCCTGGGCTGCATACATTTCTGCAAACAAACCAAAACTCAGAACCAGTAAAATAAGCAACTTTTTCATTCACGTAATTTATCGCCATGAAGTCAGATATGAAACCAAAGGACGGCTCAAAAAATGCAGGAATCAACAAGTTACATAACCTCTTTCTTTGCGAAATACTTTTCCCTGGCCAGCCTGTCGTAGCCATAAATATCGCTATAAAACTTTAAACTCCCCTCCACCCCTTCCACCGTATTATAGCGGATATACAAAGGAACCCGTGGAAATCCGGTGACGGTGTGTTTTTCCTGGCGAATCATCCACGCCGATAGTGAATCTGGTTTAAAGCGCATCGTGTCAGGACTGATCAGGAATTGCGACAATTTTTCCCATTCCTTTACTCGTACACAACCGTGGCTCAGTGCCCGGTTCGAGCGGCTGAATAGTGACCTTGCATTCGTATCATGCAGGTATACACTGTATTTATTGGCGAAATTGAATTTGATTATACCCAGCGAATTGTCATCCCCTTCCTTTTGCCGGATAAGATATGGAAAATGTTTCTTATCCATTTTAGACCAGTTAATGGACGCAGGATCTACCACGGAATCATATCGATCAACCACCATCAGGTTTTGACGGCTGAGGTAGCCGATATTTTTTTGAATCCGTGGCAGCATGTCCCGGAAAACGATGCTGTAAGGAACCGTCCATTGCGGGTAAGTAATAAAGTTAGAAACCTTACTGTTGAGCTGCGGCGTACGTGTACCCGGCGCACCAACGATTACCTTCGACTTAAGCGCAAGCGTATCGTCGTTGTAAACAAATAATGTATAGGATGGAAGGTTCACAAACATGTAAGTCACCGGCACCGTATCCGGCATCAACTTAAACTGATCGAGCGTTACCGCGATACTTTTAAATTTTTGTTCGTCGGTGTTATTTAGACTCCTGATCAGTGGCTCCGATATCTTTCCTGAAACCTTGAATTCGTGATCTTCCTGGTATCGCCGAATGGCCGATCTTAAGCCGACCGTATCGTTTAGAGGCGGGATTGTATCAAGCAGGCCTTCTTCAATTAGCCTGCGTTCTACCGATCGAACAAATGCAATGGAGTCTTTATATGGATAAACGAGATAGGTAAATTTTTTAAAATTGGCTGTTTGCAGGAAAGCAGGTATCGCCGCCCGAATCGCGGTGTAACCCTGAAAGTGCGGTTCCAGCGATTGCAGCGTTTCAATTATTTTATTGCCGGCGATGGCACTTTTAAATGTCTCCAGGAAATAAGCGGCATCATACAATGAATCTTTCCGCAACGTAATGCTGTCCCGTTCGAGCCGACCTAACTTCAGGTGTTTTGCCAACTTAAAAAACGCATCAGTAAACATCATATCTGCCCGTGCCCACAAGGCGGCATCGCGACGTGAAACTACATCCTGCCGCATTTTATCGCGCATCGCCTGCAACGCCGCGTAATTATAATCTGAAGGAAAAAGACCGTACTCTTTCGCGTTTTTTACCAATCCAAAAAGTGAATCTGCTAAAGGCTTCCAGTCATCCTCATAGCTCCAAACTGTTTGATAGGCATTTTCGGCATACACCGATTTCAACAGGGGCCACTCAGAAAAGCTGATGGAATCATTTAATTTGCCCTTGTTTTCATCAACATACGTGAATATTTTCTGCAGATTTTCCTTCGTGCGGACTTCCAGCTGCTCAGGTTCCTTCACGACGTCTTTTTCTGGTGGCTTTTTGGTGTTCTTACAAGCAAAAAGACATAGGATAAGAAAAAAAATAGCGCTTTGGGAAAGGGTCGCGCGACCAGGGAGTGATAGTAAAATATAACGCATAGGCGGAGAACTCAATTGACGGATTAGCCGCGCAATATAATTTTTTTATATGATATAATGTAGTAAAATCGCTGAATGACCAGCCCAAGACGATTACAACAATAAAATGAGTTGAAAGTTAAAGCGGCGGGATCTTTGGATTGAGTGTATTTCAGGGACGCAAGAATTTTACAAAGCTAACTACTAAAGAACCCGGGGAATCCGCTGTTCCAGCAGCAATAGATCAGCGAGCACAACCGCAGTGACCGCCTCCAAAACAACCGGCACACGAAGCGCGATGCAAAGGTCATGACGTCCCTTCACCGAAAACGTTTCCACCTGCCCGGTTTCCCAATTCAGGGTTTCCTGTGGTTTTGGCGTGGAAGAAGTCG
>JBBSSY010000440.1:0-3801 GCA_038241595.1 Chitinophagales bacterium
AACGGCTACGGACAACAAAACATTTCTTCGCTTTGCAGCGAAAGACGGTTATATATGCCTGTTAGAGATTCAGCTGGAAGGAAAAAAGAAACTGGGCATCAAAGAGTTTTTAGCCGGGTACAGGGAAAACATATAGTTTATGGTTTATGGTTTATAGTTAAATATTTCAACCAACTACCAACTAAAACTATAAACTATAAACCATAGGTTTTCTCAGTATTTTACTTCTACCGCAAACTTAGTCACCGAACTGCCGAGCTCAGTGGCAGCTGCATCGCTGACGCGAACGGTGAGGCCAACACTTTCTTTCATGTCCGGGAGTTGCCCCAGCACTTTTGCGTACACCACCTTGCTCGTAGACGGGTTGCTCACTCTTACAATCGTGCCTATGGAAACGTTATTCATCAGCGCATAATATTTTCCATCCTGCCAGCCACTGGTACTTTTGAACACACCCGCTGAGCCATTAGCAGACTTGCCACTTTCTTCATACATCGTTTTAAAATACCCGCCTGCTACAGTATTCGCCGCGGGTTGCATCACCGTTTTTGCGACGGCAACGGGTTGGTTGGTTTCAGCTACAGGCTGCTTTTCTGTAACCACCTGGTTTTCTATTGACGGTGGCATCGTTTTTACCGGCGATGTGGCGACAGGCGGTGTGGCCGCGGGGGCGGTGGTTGTAACAGGTGTCGTTGCAGCCGGAGCTGTCGTTACCGGGGTAGTAGTTGTCCCCGTCGTACCAGCCGTCGCAGAACTTCCCGCTACCGTTTCGGCGCCTTTGACTGCGAGCGCTGAGAGATCCTTCTTAACTTTCAAAAAGCCGACAATTAATTTCATGCCGGCTTTCGCCTGGTCCCTACCGATATTATTCCACGTCTCCAGGTTCTCGACGGGCACTTTGTTATAATTCGTGCTGATGCGAAACATCCACTCCTTGTCCTGTACCACATGGTAAACCGGTACAAAAACTTCCTCCCCTGCAGCAGCCCCACGCTGGGTAAAATTTGTAGCTGTCAACGGAATTCGGATCTGCTGGTCTATTGCGAGCGGTTTGTCAAGCGTTGCGCCATTCACCGGCGCTATTTCTTTCGGACTGATATTATACAACCTGCCTACGCTGTACCAGTTTTCTTTGGCCGCTACCGTGTGTTGAAGATAAAGATCCGGACTTACTCCAAGTACCGTTAGATCGCCGGTTTGAGCTAACAGTCCCTTCATCACCACCGAAAATAAAAAAAGTAATAAAACCCTTTTGTTCATAACAGCCTTCATTTAAACGACACAAATATGGTGAATATTCAGCAACATAAACCGTAATGCGATGCATTTTATCAATGTCTTAAGAGCATCATCTGCATATAACCTACTTTTTCTTTTTCGAGAGCAACCAGGGCAACAACGCGGTCTCTCTGAATACATTGTCCCAGCTGTTGTGACCCACCCCGGGATATTCAGTATATTTTACATCAGCACCTGCAAGTTGCAGCGCCGCGTAATTCATCCTTGAATTCTTTACGTCTACCGATTTGTCGGCATCGCCATGAAAGATCCAGATCGCCGGCTTTTTACCGTATACCCGGGCCATCGCCGTGTCGCCACCGCCGCAAATGGGAACAGCGGCAGCAAAAAAATCGGGGTACCGCTCAATCATGTCAAATGTTCCAAAACCACCCAGCGACAAGCCTCCAATATACATGCGCTTCGGATCAGCTACTTTTTTTTGCACCAGGCTGTCGAGCAGCAGTTTCACCAGCAAAGCCGGGTTGGTTGGCGTGCGCATGAACGACAAATCAATCGACCGACCCGTAGGACTGCTTTTGTCTTTTTTATTGCTGAAATAATTCCATGTGCTGTCTGATGGAAGTTGCGGGAAGATAACGATGGCATTGAAACCCTCGCGGACAGAATCGCTGGCAAATAGTGCACCGCCGTGTGTTAGTTGCGACTCATTGTCCGAACCCCGTTCCCCGCTGCCATGCAGGAAGGTAAGAACCGGGTATCTTCTTGATTTTTTATAATCCTTCGGGTAGGAAATCCGGTATTGGAGCGTCTTGCCATCACGGGAGAAAGTCCTTTTCTCAAATACATCCATCCCCTGGGCGAATACCCCTGTTCCAAAAAGACCTGGCAATAATAATAGCAGAATATTTTTCATTTGATATAAATAGCGGTTCTAAATTAAGATTTCTCCTCCAATCCATATAAGATAAGCAATTGGTGATCATCATGCACAAAAAAGGTCTGCAATTCCCGGTATTACCCGGTTCATTGCAGACCTCAGAAATTACATACAGACAGTCGCCTGCTCTTCGGGGGAAGAACTATTTAGGCATCCACCAAAGTGGTGTAGCCGGACTGTCTTTACCGCCAAGGTAAGACGTCACTGCAGCATTCACGGCGGTTTGACTGGTACTTACCACTGATGAGAGGTAAGCCAGGCGTTTGATATACGTGCCGAGGGGAAGGTCTTTATTGTAACTCACCATTACATAGTATTGTTTAGGATAGCCTGTCCGTCTGAATTCAGACCATGCTTCTGTTCCTTCCGGGAACATGGTGATCCACTTCTGGGTAATGATCTTTTCAAGCTTACCCTGGAAGCTCGCGGCCTCGTCCCAGGCAACGGTTACATTACTGATTGCCGGGCTATTGTTAGCCGGATTTTTTGGATCCACGTAGGCCGTTTGTTTAGAAGTGCTCAGCAAATAAGCGTCTGCACCTGACACGCCGTTGATTTTAAAAGAAGCCCGGATTCCATCTTCATAGTAAGACTTCGCGGTACCACCACCCATATTCCAGCCTCGCAGCGCACCTTCGGCCTGTAGGAAGTAACTCTCTGCCCCATCAACCTGTTTAACCGGCGTCGTGGTCAGTACATTGTATTTTGAAAAATTTTCATACACTGCTTTTGTTGGCTTTGCAACACCCGGGCGGATACCCTTATAGGCACCACCCAATGCTGGATCAACAGCGGGCAGCGCGTACGCTGGCAAACGTGGATCGCCGAAACCTTCCAGGTAGGTAACCACTGCAGCAGAAATACGCGTATCGGACCAGGCGTTGGTCATCGTGTAATACGGGTTGCCTGATGGATTCACTACAGCAAATGAACCGGTAGCATCGTTCAGTAAACCACCGTTCGCAGGCAGTGTTGCTTTTTCAGCCTGTTCTTTCGCAAGCACCGGGCTCACTACGGAGATGCGCATGGCTAGACGCAAACGAAGCGTGTTGGCCAGCCTGATCCATTTGGTGTATTCACCACCGAGCGTTGACCGGTCCCATTTTGCAAAACGGGCAACATCTGCATTTTTATCCGCAACTTCTGCAGCCAACAGCGCTTTTACCGCGTTATCCAGGTCTACGAAGAATGCCTTGTAAGCAGTTTCTTCTGAATCAAACACCACTTCAGCGCCTTGTCCATATTTGGTATATGGATATGGACCGAAAACGTCCACCAGGCGATGCGCGCCGGCTACTTTAAGAATCAAACTAATACCATACAAGTCAGGATATTTTTTTTCTATCCCTTTTTTGTACATCAGCAGCCAGTTGTTCATGATACCGTTCGTAGAAATGTTCCAGGAGTTTGGCCATTGATTCACCATGAAATACGTCATGGTATTTTCATTGTTCAGGAAGGGCGTTGGCGCTTCGAGGTAACCCGCGTATGATTCAGATTGCAAATTTTGCTGTGTCTGAACCCCCGTACCGGTGCTGACAATGCTATTCATCATCGTCGGCAGCAGGAAACCACCTTCGTTGGCATCCTGGGAAAGGCTGGCGTCGGAAATCAGTTTGGTA
>JBBSSY010000441.1:0-3785 GCA_038241595.1 Chitinophagales bacterium
CAAATTCCTATTCGGTACCGATCGGTATGTGCTTACCAAAATAGCTTCAGACCACCTGGATCAATTGATAAAGGTGTTGTTAAAATACCGGGATACAAATATTGAGATACATGGTCATACGGACGACAAGGGACGCGAAAATTACAACCTGGCCTTGTCGCAGAAAAGGGCACAGTCCGTTTGCGCCTATCTTACAAAGTCATCCATTCCCGCAAACCGGATCACTGTGAAAGGTTTTGGCGAAGCACAGCCGAAGTATAGTAATCTGAGTGACTCTGGGCGACTCGCGAACCGCCGCGTTGAAATTCTTATTTCTGCTCAACAAAAATCCTGAAGAATCCACCGTGGAATTAGTAAATAGAATTGCGGTTTACCTTGTTGCCGCTGCGCATTAACCATTTTAACATACCTTCTTTTTATTAGCCCACAATAGATTTGGAAATCAAGGGCAGGTGATTATATATTTGCATTAGTTCTTATTCACTTATCCAGAAAGGCAGAGGGACATGGCCCGCTGAAGCCTTGGCAACCGCAGTCATATTAGAAATATGTTGAAAGGTGCTAATTCCATCTCCCGCCAAACGGGGGAAAGATAAGTCAGGTCCAAGCTTTTTTCTTTTAATAATATGATAAAGCTCATCTGATTTGTTCGGGTGAGCTTTGTAATTTGATGAAGCCCACCCCGCATAGTTTCATTAATAAAAACACAACCATATGAGTAACAATCTTCATTTTGAAACACTCCAGTTACATGCCGGGCAACAGGTAGACCCTACGACCAATTCCCGGGCGGTACCAATTTATCAAACCACTTCATTTACTTTTAACAGCGCCGAACACGCGGCAAACTTGTTCGGACTTAAAGCTTTCGGAAATATTTACAGCCGCATCATGAACCCTACGAATGATGTTTTTGAACAACGCATGGCGGCACTGGAAGGCGGTGTAGGCGCGCTTGCTACCAGTTCCGGATTGGCGGCCCAATTTATTGCCTTGAATAACATTATGCAGTCGGGTGATAATTTTATCAGCAGCTCATTTTTGTACGGCGGTTCATATAATCAGTTTAAGGTAGCCTTTAAACGCCTTGGCATTGAGGCTCGTTTTGCGGATGCCGATGACCCCGAAAGTTTTGTAAAAGGAATTGACAAAAATACCAAGGCGATATTTTTAGAAACCATTGGAAACCCGAGCCTCAATATTCCAGACTTTGAAAAAATTGCGGCCATTGCAAAAGAATACGACCTTCCTCTAATTGTCGACAATACCTTTGGCGCGGGCGGTTATTTATTCAGGCCGCTTGAACATGGCGCCAACATCGTTGTTGAGTCGGCCACAAAGTGGATCGGTGGACATGGAACTTCTATCGGCGGGGTGATCGTAGACGGAGGGAATTACAACTGGGGCAACGGTAAATTTCCAGCCTTCACAGAACCTTCGGAAGGGTATCATGGTCTGAAGTTCTGGGATGTATTTGGCGAGGGAAATCCGCTGGGGATGCCGAACGTCGCGTTTATCATCCGGGCACGCGTGGAGGGGCTTCGCGATTTCGGGCCGTCGCAAAGTCCGTTCAATGCCTTTTTACTGCTGCAGGGCCTGGAGACGCTTTCACTGCGGATGGAACGGCATGTGGAGAACGCGCTGGCGCTGGCAAAATGGTTGGAAGCGCACGAAAAGGTGGAATTTGTATTATATCCCGGCCTGGAAAGCAGCCCATACCACCAGCTCGCTAAAAAATACCTCAAGCGTGGATTCGGGGGCATGTTACAAGTTGGCATCAAGGGCGGGAAAAACAATGCAGCTAAATTTATTGACAGCCTGAAACTGATTAGTCACCTGGCCAATGTCGGCGATGCAAAAACACTTGCCATACACCCGGCATCTACTACGCATGAGCAGCTCAGCGAGTCAGACCAGGAAGCAGCCGGCGTGGCTCCAAACCAGGTTCGTATTTCTGTTGGCCTGGAACACATTGATGATATTAAAGCAGATATCGAGCAGGCGATCGAGAAGGTATTTGCGGTGGAGCTCGTGTAAGGCAGTTGGCAGTTTGCAATTGGCGGTTGGCAGTTGCCAATTGCAAACTCAGGAACTGCAAACTTAATCGACTCCCAACGGAAAATTAAACCTGAACATTGAACGTTTTTTCACACAACAAACTGCTTACCCTGGAATCCGGCATCACTTTGCCGGGTTACTACCTGGCGTATAACACCTATGGCACGCTGAATGAAACGCGTGACAATGTCATCTGGGTGTTTCATGCACTAACGGCAAACAGTGATCCGGCGGATTGGTGGTCAGGACTATTCGGTGCAGGCAAATTGCTTGACCCGAACCGGTTTTTTATAATCTGCGTAAATATGCCCGGCAGCTGTTATGGCAGCATCGGCCCTTTAGATATTGATCCACGAACAACTTCAACGGCTGCACATCCCTTTTTTCACGACTTCCCATTTTTTACACCGCGCGACATGGCGCGCGCGTACGCACCCTTACTTGAGTATTTCGACATAAAAAAAATACACTTCGGCATCGGCGGTTCTATGGGTGGACAACAACTGCTCGAATGGGCCGTGGAAGCACCTGACCTGTTCAACTTTATTTTCCCGATTGCCACCAACGCAGTCCATTCCCCCTGGGGCATCGCCTTTAATGCCTCCCAACGGTTATGCATAGAGGCCGACAGCACCTGGAAAGAAGATGCCGCCACTGCAGGAATGGAGGGCATGAAAGTTGCCCGCTCCGTGGCGCTGATCTCGTACCGGAATTATAATACGTACCAGTTGCATCAGTCTGAATCAACATCGGAACAGATCGATCATTTCAGGAGCGATTCTTACCAGCGGTACCAGGGTGAAAAACTTGCACGACGTTTCAATGCATTCAGTTATTACGCGTTAACCCGATCAATGGATTCGCATAACCTTGGCCGTGGCAGATCAAGTATTGAAGGCGCACTCACACGCATAAAAGCACGTACACTGGTCATCGGCATCCACACCGACATCCTATTTCCGCCACACGAACAACAATTTATCGCCGATCACATTCCGGGTGCAACCTGCCGGATCATCGACTCGGTATACGGGCATGACGGGTTCTTACTGGAACATGAACAAATTCAACAATTAATCAGGAATTTTATGCTCCGTTCAGTTTCCGGAAGCGGACAAACAAGCACTTCGCAGGAATTGACGACAGACTAATGAAAACGACAACAGCATGGAAGCGCATAAGCAATTGACAATCGGGCTATTCGGTTTCGGTGTAGTAGGAGAAGGCCTCTACAGGGTGCTTGAACAAACGCCTTCGTTCAAAGCCGTCATTAAAAAGATCTGTATCCGCACACCGACCAAAAAAAGAAATGCCCCACCAGGTCTGTTTACCACGAAGAAACAGGAGTTGCTCGACGACCCGGAGATCAATGTGATCGTTGAAGTAATTGATGACTCGGTGGCTGCATTCGACATTGTGTCAACGGCATTAAAGAATGGAAAATCGGTCGTGAGTGCGAGCAAAAAAATGATTGCCGAAAACCTGCCCGGCATCCTTTCCTTGTTAAAATCAACCAACGGCTCGTTTTTATACGAAGCCGCCGCCTGCGCATCGATACCTGTCATCCGCAACCTGGAAGAATACTATGACAATGACCTGCTTCATTCCATCAAAGCGATCGTCAACGGATCAACGAATTTTATTCTTACAAAAATGTTCGAGGATAAGCTCGATTTTGTCCAGGCGCTCGCGCTTGCGCAGCAATTGGGTTTTGCAGAAAGTAATCC
>JBBSSY010000442.1:0-3784 GCA_038241595.1 Chitinophagales bacterium
ATATTTTTGCTTGTTATGGGTTGTTTGACATTTGCCGCGTGCTCAAGAAACGCGGTTACGGGAAGAAGCCAGTTGTCTTTATACCCCGAATCGGAGATCCAGTCAATGGCTACCACAGAATACCGAACCTTTCTAACACAGAATAAAGTGGTTAATGCCAGCGAAAATAAGGATGCTGAAATGGTTCGGCGCGTGGGACAGCGAATTACGGCTGCCATCACCGATTATTATACAAAACAGGGTAAAGCAAATATACTGGATGGCTATCAATGGGAATATAACCTGGTGTCGTCGAACGAAGTGAATGCGTGGTGTATGCCAGGCGGAAAAATTGTTGTGTATACCGGTTTGTTACCGATCACACAAAACGAGGCGGCACTCGCTGTAGTGATGGGGCATGAAGTTACCCATGCGCTGGCCAAACATGGCAACGAGCGCATGAGCCAGGGAATGGTTCAGCAGTTGGGTGGCGTGGCGCTTTCTGTTGCTTTGGCTAACAAATCAGCTGAGGCGCAGAATATTTTCCTGAGTGCGTATGGGATAGGGTCTAATGTGGGTATAATGCTTCCTTTCTCCCGCAAACAAGAATACGAAGCGGATCAGTTCGGGTTAAATTTTGCGGCGATGGCTGGATACAATCCACGGGAAGCAATTCCATTGTGGCAGCGGATGGAGAAGGCTGGCGGTGGCAACAAGCCACCAGAATTCCTGAGCACGCACCCCGCCGAAGGAAACCGTATTGCGCGCCTGGAGAAACAAATGCCCGAAGCGTTGAAGTATTACAAGCCGATGAACAAGTAGCTGTCAGCTTTAGCTATGAGCTATGAGCTATGAGCTATCAGCTATCAGCTATCAGCTATCAGCTATCATGAGTCAGCAATCAATGTCGTTTACCTGAGAAAACAATCAATAATCAATTTTCATTGCTTAATAAGGACATATAAGCGGGACGACCTGGTCTTTTTTGACTATATAGCGATAAAAATTTATTGTTTATTATTTTAAGGCTGTGATAAAATCATTTGAATGCGACATCTATATAATAAATTTTTGATCCCGTCGTTTTACCCGACGGGATTTTTTATTATTAAAATGTTAAGATCCGGTTAGATTAAGTAACTTTGCCATTCCTATCAGATTTATTAATCCAAAAATTATTGAGGAATGACGCAAACTCTGTTTGAAAAACTTCAATTTAGTGATGAAAGAAATCTTCTGATTCAAGGTTTACCATCAACGATCGAAAAGCAATTTTGCAAATTATCATTTGCAAAAAACATTACGCCATTGTTAAAGATCAAAAAAATTGATTTCGCATTGGTTTTCGCAGTAAATGAACGGCAGTTAAACGGTATCCTTTCCGATGTTTTGCCGGCATTGAATGAAGAGGCAAAACTGTGGATCGCCTATCCCAAAAAAACGTCCAAAATTGCCAGTGACCTTAACCGTGATTGCAGCTGGGATGCCATCACAGAAGCCGGGTACGCAACCGTACACCAGGTAGGGCTCGATCATGTTTGGAACGCTTTGCTGTTTCACAAAGCAGATCAACTGGCAGAAATGGAATCTGATGTAGCACTTGAAGGGTTCTCCTCCTCCAAAAAGCGGTCTTAGTTAATTTTTACGTGTACGTCATTATCGTGACATGCAAGGCATGTTTCGGAATTTTTTTCTGTTAGAGATCCTGCCTTCAGCTTAACCTGAAGGCAGGAAACTGCAGTAATCATTTCTTGATTAAGTCTTTATTACATTCAGTCATGAACCTTGAGCATATAGCGGGTTGGCCTATACGAAGTAGGTCAGCACCTATTTGAGAATTACCGTGCCGGCCTGTCGGATGATCTCCCGTTCGTGGTTTTTCAGATGCTGGTGCGTTTGCATGAGCATTAGTTGTTCATCTGCCTGCACTGATTTTTCAAGGTCTTTCTGGTTCTGGCTGATCAGCCTTTTTATTTTTCGCAGTTTCAGATAATTCAGTGTGGAGGTAATTTCCTGCAGGTACGTATCTTCCCGCGTAGGCACGGGCATTTCATATTCTTCCTTCCATTTGTAACTCAATTCGTAAGGAAAATCCATCACCGACAGTACCAGCCTGCTTAGCTGCTGGTCTTCATGGTATACAAAATTACGTGGCGTCGGCTCGATGCCTTCATCATACCATTTTTTATAGATATCCAGTATCTGCAGCAGTTCCGGGTTGTCAAACAGGTCCTCATCCAGAATTTCTTCAAAAATGTGATCAGCCACTTTTTTGCCTTCACTCCAGGGTTTGAGGCCAAACTCGAGCAAGGCACGAACCACCGAGCGTTCCTGTGGTTCATCACGAAGTAACAGGTTCAGCGTATCCTGTTCCGCGGCCATTACATCGTCCGGTATTCCGCCTTCCTCAAAGGGGGGCGCAGCGTTTAGGGATGACTGTTTACTTTCCTGTTTCGAAATGCGGTCGCGAATGTATTTATTCACCAGCGCGATCAAACCTGTCTCTTCTATTTTAAGCAGGTCGGCAGACTGCCTGATATAATCCTGCTGGCGGGTAAAATCTTCTGTTTTATTTATCTTGGAAATCGTCTCTGCAATCTGGTTGACGACCGCGGCTTTTTTGGACGAGTCGCCGGCCGCATCTTTTAGCGCTACTTCCAGTTGAAAAAGGATAAAATCTTTTTTATTGGCAGCTATAAATTCACGAAATGCATTCGGACCCAGTTTATTCACATAGCTGTCCGGATCTTCTTTGTCAGGGATGAGTACCAGCTTTACCTGCAGGCTTTCTTCAAGCGCCATATCGAGCCCGCGGAGTGCTGCCTTCACGCCCGCGCTGTCGCCGTCGTATAATATCGTCAGATTATTGGTGTATTTCTTTACAAGTCGCAGCTGGTCCTGCGTCAGGGACGTACCACCACTCGCTACCACGTTTTCTATGCCTGCCTGGTGCAGTGATACCACATCGGTGTAGCCTTCAACCAGCAGGCACTCGTCTGCGCGGTCAATGGCCTGCCGGGCGAACCAGGTACCATAAAGTATTTTACTTTTGCTGTACACCTCGTTCTCGGGCGTATTGATGTACTTCGGAGACCGCTCGTTGTTCTTTATCACGCGCGCGCCAAAGCCGATTACCTTGCCGGTACTGCCATGCACCGGAAAGATGATGCGGCCGCGGTAATTGTCGACGAGCTCTTCGTTTCGCTCGGCAACCAGGCCCGAACGCAGCAAAAATTCCTTGTTAAACTGGTTCGCAATCGCTTCCCTGGAGAATGCGGTGCGGTCCTCCGGCGAAAAACCCAACTGGAATTTTTTTATAATCTCTTCCCGGAAGCCGCGTTCCTTCAGGTAACTAAGCCCGATGTTCTGGCCTGCTTCTGTTTCAAGCAGGGTGTGGGAGAAGAACTTCTGGGCGAACGAGTTAATGATGTAGAGACTATCGGAAACCTGGTGCTGGATCTTTTGTTCCGGGCTGATCTCGGTTTCTTCGATGGTGACATTATATTTTGCTGCGAGCCAGCGCAAAGCTTCCACGTAGCTGTATTTCTCGTGTTCCATGATGAAACCGATGGAATTGCCGCTACGTCCGCAACCAAAACATTTATAGATCTCTTTGGACGGGCTCACCGTAAAAGACGGTGACTTTTCGTTGTGAAACGGGCAAAGGCACAGGTAGTAGGTAACCCGTCGTTTCACATTACAAAATTAACAAAAGATCAACACGATTTCAATACGGACTAAAAAAATGGGTAAATATTATATACAGAACATACAGAAACCAGAGATATATATTAAGTTATATTAC
>JBBSSY010000443.1:0-3769 GCA_038241595.1 Chitinophagales bacterium
GTTGCGCGGATCGTGAGGTCTCCGTTCAGCACAAACGCATCGTCTCCTTTTGAAGGTATACGTGTAGAAAAAAATGTTAAGCGTGGGTTAGTGACAGCATCAAAGAAATCAACGCTTTTCAGATGCGCATCGCGATCGGCATTGTCCGTGGTAATGGACTCGATATCCGCAGTAAAAGTGATTTTCGCCGTGCTGAAATCATTCTCTTCCGTTTGCACAGTGACATCAAATTTTTTGAAACTACCGGTGACCGTGGAGATCATCAGGTGTTTAACCTTGGACTGAATGTCACTGTGAGCAGGGTCTGCGCTCCATGTCTTCATGGTCATGTTGACTGGTTTAATTTCTTGCAGTACGCAATTAGATGAACGCCTAAGTTAAATCAAGATTTGCGAATGCGTGGATTCAGGAAGATAAAATCTGGATGACAAATTTTATTTCCTAACCGGGAAGTTGGCGCACAAAAAAGGTTGCCTTTCCGGGCAACCTTCGTATAACTATTTATTCATTCAGCTACTGATTGGCAAATTCCCTGCGGATTACGTTCAGTGCGCCACCGGCCTTAAACCATTCAATTTGTTGGTCATTATATGTATGCAGCGTACTGATGATATCTGATGTTCCGTCTTTATGATTAAAAACGACGGTAATCGGCAAGCCAGGTTTAAAAGCATCGAGACCAATGATATCGACGGTATCGTCTTCCTGCACTTTATCATAATCGGCCTTGTCAGAAAAAGTCAGTGCGAGCATGCCCTGTTTCTTCAGATTGGTTTCGTGGATGCGTGCAAAAGACTTTACAAGAATCGCCCGAACGCCAAGGTGCCGTGGTTCCATGGCAGCGTGTTCGCGGGATGATCCTTCGCCATAGTTTTCATCGCCTACCACAATGGATCCGATGCCGTCGGCTTTATAAACGCGCTGCGTGGCTGGTACCGGCCCGTAATTTCCGTCCAGGTGGTTCTTTACTGAATCGGTCTTGTCATTGAAGGCGTTGACCGCGCCAATCAGCATGTTGTTTGAAATATTGTCCAGGTGGCCGCGGTATTTCAACCAGGGACCCGCCATGGAGATATGATCTGTGGTGCATTTGCCTTTTGCCTTGATAAGCAGGAAAAGCCCTTTCAGGTCGGTACCTTCCCAGGCTGCGAATGGTGCGAGCAATTGCAGGCGATCTGAATCTTCGCTTACTGCGACAGACACCTGGCTGCCGTCTTCGGCTGGCGCCTGGTAGCCGGCATCTTCTACCGAAAATCCGTTTGGCGGCAGTTCTACACCGGTAGGCTCATCCAGTTTAACCTGCTCGCCGTTTTCGTTGGTCAGCGTATCTACCAGCGGGTTGAACGTGAGGTCTCCGGCTATTGCGAAAGCCGTTACGATTTCAGGGGAAGCCACGAATGCATGGGTAGCTGACAAGCCATCGTTTCGTTTGGCGAAGTTTCTATTAAAAGAGGTAATGATCGAGTTTTTACGGTTGGGGTCATCGATGTGCCGCGCCCATTGGCCTATACAAGGTCCGCAGGCATTTGCCAGTACCACACCGCCGATGTCGCCGAGGATACCTAGCAATCCATCTTTCTGCACGGTAAAACGAACGAGCTCACTGCCCGGGGTAATTGTCAGTTCCGCTTTTGTTTTTAAATGTTTGTCTTTCGCCTGCTGTGCAATGGAAGCCGAGCGGCTAATGTCTTCATAGGAGGAGTTGGTGCATGACCCGATCAGGGCTACTTCGAGTTTTTGTGGCCAGTTGTTGGCAAGTACCGCTTCCGCGAAGCGGGAGATCGGCCAGGCCAGGTCTGGTGTGAACGGACCGTTTACATGGGGTTCCAGTTCATCCAGGTTTATTTCGATCACCTGGTCGTAATACGCTTCCGGATCCAGGTATACTTCCGGATCGGGACGGAGGTGTTCTTTTATACCGTCTGCCAGGACAGCGATTTCTTCGCGGCTGGTAACTTTCAGGTAAGCGGCCATCTTTTCGTCATAGGCAAAGATGGAGCAGGTAGCACCGATCTCCGCACCCATGTTACAAATGGTGGCCTTCCCGGTAGCGCTAATGCTTTCTGCGCCTTCACCGAAATATTCAACGATTGCACCGGTGCCACCCTTTACGGTCAGCACGCCGGCTACTTTCAAAATAATGTCTTTTGCTGCCGTCCAGCCATTCAGCCGGCCGGTTAATTTAATACCGATCACCTTCGGCATTTTGAGTTCCCAGGCCAGTCCGGCCATAACATCTACCGCATCAGCGCCGCCGACGCCGATGGCTACCATGCCCAGGCCGCCGGCATTTGGCGTGTGCGAATCAGTTCCGATCATCAGTCCGCCGGGGAATGCATAATTTTCGAGTACCACCTGGTGGATGATGCCGGCGCCGGGTTTCCAGAAACCGATGCCATACTTATCGGAGATCGACGCGAGGAAGTCGTACACTTCGCGATTAACATCTATTGCGGTTGCCAGGTCTTCTACCGCGCCAACTTTTGCCTGGATCAGGTGGTCACAATGTACGGTGGACGGAACGGCTACAGTGGCGCGGCCAGCCGTCATAAACTGCAGCAACGCCATCTGGGCGGTGGCATCCTGCATCGCTACGCGGTCTGGTGCGAAATCAACATAATCTTTTCCACTATCATAGGACCTCGTTGCCGGATTGTACAAGTGTGCGTATAAAATCTTTTCCGCAAGTGTCAGGGGCTTGCCGGTCAACTGCCGCCCTGCTTCAATTTTTGCAGGCATTTCGGCATATACTTTTTTGATGAGGTCCAGGTCAAAAATCATATGTTCGTCTTTATTTGGTGAGAAGTTGAGCAAATTTACCTAAAAATGAACTTTTTTTCAAAAGCAATCTAATCGGTCGATCTAATTTTTTAATTTCGTAATTTGTACTGATGCGCCTATATCAATTTGTCGCCAAATAGGGCTATTGGCAACATAATTTGTGGCTTAAGAGCCGGCAGGAAAATAAAACCGCTATGCGGTCCGTTGTTTGCTATATATTAGTATGAATTTACATGGTTCATACCGAGAGTAAGGTATCATCCAGGCAATTTTACGATAATTATGAATATTTTTCCGAAGATTCTTTAAACAACCCCTTAGTTATGAATCGATTCAAACACTTTATTGAATGGCAGGTGTTTGGGGTATGCTCCTACATTGGCGAAAAAGTCGGCATCGCGTCTGCCACCATCCGCAAATACTTTATCTATCTGTCTTTACTCACCATGGGCTCGCCCATCATCTTCTACATTTTTGTGGCTTTCTGGATGAATATTAAAAACTATATTTTATCTGCGAAGCGGAATCCGCTGAGGTATTTGTAAAGCAAGCTATCAGCAATCAGCAGTCAGAAGAAGGGTATGGGGTATGGGGTATGAGGGATGGGCGTCATGCCTTCGGTTCTTGCCAGGTTACGGCTTTGAAACGGAAGGCATCCAGTTCTAATTTTAAGTAATCACTCCTTTTTTTAAGAACCATAAATTCCATTGTAACATCCGCAGAAGCTAATTGCTGTGCCCATACCCCATACCCTCAATGATGAGAATACGCTGCACGGGTTAAATAATAATTGATATTTTGTCAAAAGCTTTACATATCTGGGATTTTAGAAATAAGTGTGTGATATCAGTACACTTCAATCAGCAGACTTCCCTTGGGCTGTTTTAAGGCCCGGCGCTGCACGGTCTTTTTTAAATTTACACAAATGCACCTGTATCCTCATTTTAAGAGCAGACTTTACTTTTTACGGTTGCTGCAAGTATGGGTA
>JBBSSY010000444.1:0-3765 GCA_038241595.1 Chitinophagales bacterium
GGAAGCGGTAACAAGGAATATGCGGCCATGAAACTGGTGTTGATGCTAATGGCCGGATCGGCGCTGGTCTTTGTCGGTATTACCGGCTTATACTACCACACGCTTACGCCGGATGGTATGCATACGTTTGATCTGATGCAGATCTCTTCGATGAAGATCCAGCCGGGTGTGCAGCGCCTGTTTTTTCCATTTGTCTTCGCCGGCTTCGGCATTTTTGCCGCGTTGTTTCCTTTTCATACCTGGGTGCCCGACGGGCATTCATCAGCGCCTACCGCGGCCTCGATGTTCCTGGCAGGCATTTCGATGAAGCTGGGCGGTTACGGCTGTTTGCGCGTGGCGGTATTCCTGATGCCCGATGCAGGCCGTTATTATTCGCCGGTGATCGTGGTGCTGGCGACCATTGCCATTATCTATGGCGCTTTCGCGACCATGATGCAGAAAGACCTCAAATACATCAATGCCTATTCGTCCGTCAGTCATTGCGGTTTCGTGTTGCTGGGCATCGGCATGCTCACCGAAACGGCGATCAATGGTGCCGTGCTGCAGATGGTATCTCATGGGTTGATGACCGCATTGTTTTTTGCGGCAATCGGTATGATCTACAGTCGCACCCATACGCGTTTGTTGTCGCAACTGGGCGGTTTGATGAAAATTATGCCTTTTGTTTCGACCATCTTCGTCATTGCGGGTCTTTGTTCGCTCGGCTTGCCAGGCATGAGTGGTTTCGTGGCAGAAATGACGGTCTTCATGGGTTCCTGGCAACGGCCCGGTGGGCTGTACCGGGTGTCGACTATCCTGGCGGCCGCGTCCATCGTGGTAACGGCGGTGTATATACTACGAGCCGTGGGACAGACGGTGATGGGCCCAATGAACACATCATTCGCAGCGATTACGGATGCCCGTTGGAACGAGCGGCTCGCCGCTTATTTTTTGATGGCCGGGATATTTATCATGGGGTTGTTTCCTTTCCTGTTACAGGCGTTGATAGCACCCGCCACGCGCTACTTATTCAGGCACGTGCAAAACCTGGTCAATTAATATCCATGAAATTTACCCCCTCACCAAACGCAGTATATGCCTGATACTATTTTTTACCTGCTGCAATTCGAGGTGGTTGTTACCCTCATCCTGTTCGTCTTCCTTTTTATGAAGATCATTGATAAAGAATGGGAGGTAGATGCCTTATTAAAGATTATTAATGGCCTCCTGTTAGTGAACGTGCTGATCGGTTTCCTGGGTATTTATTTTAACCCGGGGGAGGTCGAAAACGAGCTGTTGTTTAACGGCATGTTCCACAGCAGTCGGCTGGTGATGCTGGAAAAAAGCCTGTTGAACATCGCCACACTGGTTATTTCCCTTCAGTCCTACGCCTGGCTGAAAATGCATGACCAGGTGTTGGAGTTTTACATCCTGTTATTGGCGTCCTTGCTGGGTATGTTCTGCATGATCTCCAGCGGTAACCTCCTGATGTTTTATGTCGGGTTTGAGTTATCGACCATTCCCATTGCGGCACTGGCCAATTTCGACCTGAAGAAAAAACAGTCCTCCGAATCTGCGATGAAACTAATTATGTCTTCTGCATTTTCCTCGGCATTTTTGCTTTTTGGCATATCTTTTATTTATGGTTCCGTTGGCTCGCTTGATTTTGCCGAAATCACTCAACGCCTGGATGCCGGCGTATTCCAGCGATTTGCTTTTATATTTTTTCTCGCGGGCATATTGTTTAAAATCTCGGTGGTACCTTTTCATTTATGGGCTGCAGATGTTTACCAGGGCGCACCGGTGGCCATTACCGCATTTCTGTCGGTGGTTTCAAAAGCGGCGGTATTTTTCACCCTGGTGCCCATATTATATACTGTGTTTAAAGCATTGACCGAAAGCTGGCTGGAGATTTTGGTGATCTTGTCAATACTTACCATGCTTGTTGCGAACCTGTTTGCATTGCGACAGGAGAATATGAAAAGGCTGCTTGCTTTTTCATCCATTGCCCAGGTGGGGTTTATACTCGTGGGCGTGATCGGGCATTCCCAGGCAGCATCGGCGTCCGTTGTTTATTTTATCCTGGTGTATATTTTTTCCAACCTCGGGGCCTTTGGCGTAATCGCGGTGATGAGTTCACTCGCGGGTAAGGAAGATCTGTCTGCGTATAAAGGACTTCATCGAACAAACCCGGCGCTGGCATGGGTACTGGCGATTTCTTTGTTTTCACTCGCTGGTATACCGCCTACTGCAGGTTTTTTTGGGAAGTTCTTTTTATTGATTGCCGGTGCGGCGCATGGAAATTACGTGCTGATTGCCATTGCGGCGCTTAACATGGTCATCTCTCTATATTATTACCTGCGTGTTGTTAAAACAATGTTCATTGATCAGCCAGCAACACCGGCGCCGGCATTGATTGTTTCCTGGATGCCTAAAACGGCCCTCGTAATTTGTGTAGCCGGTATGGTATTGACGGGATTGATTAGTTGGTTTTATAATGAAATATTTTTATTAAGTCCTGCTTTCTAAAGGAGATTAATTCATTAAAATGGCTATCAATCAAAATCATTTATTCGAAGACCTGGATGGAGTTAAATGCGCCATCGTTGAAAAGAATGTCAGTAAAGACCGGGTTGAATTTTTAAGACAAGTGTTGAGTTACAACCATTATACCGTGATCGCCGTGTTGAGTCCGCCGCCAAAGGCAACAACAGCTTTGATTGCCGCTTCCGCAGGCGCCGCCGGCGATGCACCTGAACCCGTTTTGCCAGAAACCTATACGGTGGGGGTAACAGACGTTGCCTTTAACCCAACGAATGCCATCTTTGGCCGGTTGCTTACTTTGCCCGGGGGGCATATTGTGACTCGTGCCTTCTGGTTCCAGCAGGAAACAATTTCCCATGATGACCAGCCCTATTTTGAATAGGAGGTTACTACGCTTTAAGCGGTATGATTACTGAGTATACTACAAATATGAAAAAGGAAGGGGCATATATTTTTGACCTGAACGGCACCATGATCAATGATATGGAATTTCATATCGATGCATGGTTCGGGATATTGAATGACGAACTTTCTGCAGGTTTGACGCGTGAAGCTGTAAAACAACACATGTATGGAAAAAATTCAGAACTGCTGATCCGCGTTTTTGGTCCGGACCGTTTTACGCAGGCAGAGATGGAGGAGATATCCCTTGAAAAAGAAAGGCATTATCAACAGGCTTTTTTTCCACATCTCCAATTGATCACGGGGCTTCCCAGGTTTCTTCAACAGGCGGCGGACAGGAATATGCCGATGGCCATCGCCTCTGCGGCAATTTCGTTCAACATTGATTTTGTAATTGATAACCTGCAGATCCGCCATTATTTCCAGGCGATCGTAAGCGCCGATGATGTGACCCGCAGCAAGCCCGACCCGGAAACATTTTTGAAAGCGGCCCGCCTTCTCAACGTCCAACCTGATCATTGTATTGTTTTTGAAGATGCGCCCAGAGGGGTAGAAGCGGCAAATAATGCAGGTATGCAATGTGTCGTGCTGACGACCATGCATGGCAAGGACGCGTTTTCGCAATACCCGAATGTGTTGGATTACATCGCAGATTACAATAATTTTTTTTGAACCACGTAGACACTAAGCCACAAAGGAACACGGAGAAAGGATAATTACATTTCTGTGTTTCCCTGTGCCCTGGTGTCTCCGTGGTTCAAAAAACTTACCAGAATTTCACGTACAACGCACCGATTATTAGCAGCGTTACCACGATCATCGCGATCGTGGAGGGCTCCA
>JBBSSY010000445.1:0-3764 GCA_038241595.1 Chitinophagales bacterium
AGTTAGCAATTTGCAGTCGGCAGTTGACAGGTGACAGTTGGCAGTGGGCAATTTATACAGTTCTGTATGACTGCCAGGCTTTTACTTCTGCCTTATTTTTCTTTAATGAAGAAATATGGCGGTTCAGGCACTGTCCATTCAATATATGCAGTTCTATCTCAGCCATGTTCAACCAACTTCCATGTTTCGGAGTGTAAATAAATTCAAACCTATCCCATAGTCTTTTTGCTTCCCTTGGTTCGAACGCTTCATAAAACGCTGAGGCCGCATGTGTTTTGAAATTATCCATGAAGTACGGATCACGCATGCCTGTAACCTGTTGCTGGAAAAGGATATGACGGTGTACGAGGTTTGTTACGAGAGCGGTTTTAACAATCTTTCCAATTTCAACCGCTATTTTAAGAAGATCATGAACAATACGCCCTTTGAATATAAAAAAGAACACTTACTGCTGACTGAGTAAGTGTTCCTGGTTTTCATATATATGGGAATTCTTTTTTACGGTTTGATAATACCTCCATCGTTTTTACGCAACGTGCCCATGCCGTTGTACCGGATCGGGTATTTCGCAGCTTCTTTTTCATTGATATCGATGCCAAGACCTGGCTCTTCGGTCACAATAAAATAACCATTTTTAATGACGGGACAGCCCGGGAAAACGGCGTGTACTTTTTCATTAAATATTTGCCCTTCCTGGATACCGAAATTAAATACGGCCAGATCGATGTGGTTGTTGGCCTGGTGCCCAACCGGTGATGTATCTCCGGGACCATGCCAGGCGGTTCTTACATTGTACCACTCTCCCAGCCGCGCGATCTTCATCGCGGGTGTAATGCCACCGATCTGCGAAATATGGCAACGGATAAAGTCGAACAACTGGGCGGCCATCGGGTCGCGGAATTCATTGATGTTGTTAAACAGTTCACCCATCGCAAGCGGCACGCTGGTCGTGGCACGCAGCTGTTTGAACCAGCTCATATTTTCGGGAGAGAACGGGTCTTCGATAAAGAACGGCCTATACTGTTCCAGCTCCTTGATCATATTGATGGCCTGGATGGGTTCCACCTGTTCGTGCATGTCGTGCAACAATTCTACTTTCTCGCCACATTTCTTACGCACATATTCAAACATTTTCGGTACACGCCGCAGGTATTCCCCCTGGTCGGAATAGCCATCGGTTTGACGGGCATAATTAGAGGTTTTGAAATCGGGTTTTACTTCGCCGAAAGTACCCACGCCACCATAACCACCCTGCTGGATGCGCACATGCCGCCACCCCTGGTCCATAAATTTCTGTACCGAATCTGCGATGGCTTCTACGGTCGGCCCGCTAGCATGGATGTAGGTATCGACATTGATGCGGCTACGGCCACCCAGCAATTGGTACACGGGCATTTTCGCGCGTTTGCCCTTGATGTCCCATAGCGCCTGGTCGAGCCCCGACAGTGCGTTGTTCAGTACGGGTCCGTTTCTCCAGTAAGAACTTACATACGCCGACATCCACATATCGTCGATGTTGTCCACGTCGCGGCCCTTGCAAAAGTCATTCAGGTAAATATCGATGGCGGGAACCACTACCGCTGCCCGCTGGGTAAAGGTGGCGCAGCCGATGCCGTAAAGTCCCGGCTCGGACGTTTCCACTTTTACGATCACCAGGTTGGAGCCGCCCGGCGCGGTGACAATCGCCCGCACCCTGGTTATGGTTACCGGTGCAGCGCCTTTTTGATAGGCGGGCTTTTCATAGTGTTCGGCACGCGCCCGCGCGGAACCGAATAAGCCAAACAGGCCGGCTGTAGACCCCGCTGCCAGCAGTTTTAACGCTTTGCGGCGGCTGGTCGCCGATTGAGTTGTTTCTTTCATTTGGTTGTGTAATTTTCTGTAAGATAAAAATGTAAACTGACGTGGCGTTATTTATCCCACCAGATGCGTGTATCCATTTTTTCGCCACCCTGGCGTTTGATGGCTGCCTGTACATTCTCCGCGTTTACAAGATCATCGATTCCCTGAAGATATTCGAGGATCGCTTCTCGTTCGGATTCAGTGAATATAGAAGGTTCGTTACTTATGCCAAAATTTAAATTTCCGCGGCGGCGATTGCACGATCATTTTTACCGCAACAAATGGTTTAGAAGCATTTTGCCTGAAACTTTCAACTTTGTACGAGTAAGGCCAGAAATTCTTTACTTTGCCTCATGGCGTACAAGTTATTATATCATAATGAACTAGATATAAAAGGCGTTGAAAAAGCGTATCACAAAACGATTAATCAATTACTGGCAGGAGATTTCAAAAGTGCTGATGTAAGAAAACTTGGCAACACCAGGTATTATCGTGCAAGACTGGATATCAAAGACCGGCTGTTATTTTGCCTGGTGACTTTCCAGGGCCAAAAACACATCTTGCTGCTGGAAGTCATACGATTTCATAATTATGCGCAGAGCCGTTTCCTGCGTAATGCCTTGCTACCGGACGATGATCAGTTGGTTGCGGTTACTGAACCGGAAAAAGAGTCCACCGAACAAATGCCGGAACTGTCGTACCTCAATCATGCAAACCAGTCGGTCCACCTGTTAAATAAATTCATTTCCTTTGATGCAATACAACAAGACGTATTATTATTAAAACCGCCCCTCATTATTATCGGTTCTGCCGGAAGCGGGAAAACGGCGCTGGTGTTGGAAAAACTAAAGACGATGCCAGGAAACATCGCGTACATTTCACAGTCGCCATTCCTGGTAGAAAACGCATCGCGTTTGTACCTCGCAAATCATTATGACAACGAAAACCAGGAGGTGGAGTTTCTATCACTCAATGATTACCTGGCAAGCTGGGAAAAGCCGAAGGGCAACGAAATATTTTTCCGGGCTTTTGAAAAATGGTTTGCGTTGCATGCGCAGGCATTGAAGTTGAACGAGCCATACCGGGTGTTTGAAGAGTTTAAGGGCGTGATAACCGGTTCCCCGGTTCATAGCGCATGGCTTACCCGGGAGGAATACCTGGCGCTCGGAATCAGGCAGTCTGTCTTCGGCCTGGAAAACCGGGATAAATTATACGACCTCTTCCAGAAATATTTAACCTGGTTGCAGGAAAATGACTGGTTCGACAGTAATATCATTTCTTTCCAATATCTGCCCAAAATCCAGGGGCGATATGATTTTATCATTGTAGACGAAGTACAGGACATTACGAATGTACAATTGAAATGCATCCTGCAGTCACTTAAATCCAAAACCAACTTCATACTGACCGGTGACAGCAACCAGATTGTTCATCCAAACTTTTTTTCATGGTCGAAAGTTAAAACCTACTTCTACCAGAGTGCCGATACCGGGCGTAATATTGAAGTACTTCAAACAAATTATCGCAATAGCCTTCGGGTGGTAGAGATCAGTAATTACCTGTTACTGATCCGCAGTCGCCGGTTTGGCTCCATCGATCGGGAAAGTAATTACCTCGTCCATACCATCAATACAGAACCAGGTGAGGTAATTCTATATAATGATGACGATAAAAATAAAACCATACTCAACCAGCGAACGCAACAAAGCACCCTTTTTGCCGTAATCGTCACAGATAATATTTACAAGGAAGAGGTGCGGCGACATTTTAAAACACCGTTGGTTTTTAGTGTACAGGAAGCAAAGGGGCTGGAATACGAAAACGTAATACTTGTAAATTTTATATCCCATCACGAATCGGCGTTCACTGAAATTATCAGGGGCGTATCCCATGACGACCTGGATCTTACTGAAATCCAATATAAC
>JBBSSY010000446.1:0-3758 GCA_038241595.1 Chitinophagales bacterium
CATCACGATGCTGCCTTTGCCTTTCGTGGAATCGGGTTTGTAGGCGTCGAGCATGCCCACCACATAGGCATCACCCTGTTCGTCGAACTCCATAGACACGGGATCAATTACGTATGGTTCTGCCGCAAATACTTCCGCTTTAAAATCTTCCGCAAAATGAAAGGTTTTAATTGATTCTTCCGGCGATAAAGGCCCGGCGTACCTTGGTTTGTTACTGCATGACGCAGCAAACAACATCAACAGGGAAACGATACCGGGTAATAGGCATTTGTTCATTTGCGTAAGTTTTTACAGCGATTAATTAATAGGTGCTGTTAAAGGCGGAATGTTTTTATCGGCGCCGTCATATTTTGCATTTTGGTTGATCCTGCCAAGCGTGTTGGTCAGGATAACGGTTGCGGGTACCGGCCAGAGAACATGAAACGGCGCAATCGCCGCCACATTACCGATCAAAGATACTTTTTGCTTGTACAGGATGTTCAATTTGTCTACCCGGTCATAATAATAATTTTTATCGCTGAACGTCGCGAGGCTATAACCGTTTTTATTCTGGCTCGCCAGGATATAGGATGCGCGAACCATTTCAGCGTGCCGTGGCTGTTCGCCGAACAGTTCCCGCGCGCTTTCATCGAAAATGAAATCGAGCGTAACCTCCGCAGGCGTAATCGGCAACGCCTTCGCCCGGGTACGTACCTTGTTTATATCGTTTGCGGCCTGCTCGAGCTGTCCCTTCCAGTAGTAAGCTTCGGCGCGGAGCAGGTAGGTTTCGGCAAGCCGGAAGATATACCAGTCGCCATTTCCGCCGAACGGTAGTGCCAGCGGGTCTTCCTGTTGCACGTACGTGATGTAGGTGGGCATGGCGAAGAGCGTATACAAGGTGTCTGTCAGCGTGGCATAATTGGCGGGGTTGATGGGCTTGCCAAAATCGACGGATGCCGGGTTGTTGTACAGGATCTCGCTGATGTCCATCCAGTTGTTGTTGCTCCGCCGCAAATCGGTGGTATTGCGCCAGGTTTGTCCGCCGTAGGCCCATACGTCATATTCATAAAAGGGGGAAAGCCGTACATTGGCGTTGCCGCGACCGAGGGTGTCCTTAATCGGGCCGGCGAGTACTGTTCCCACCTGTCCCTTGCTGTCTTTCACGCTGCTGGTCCACCAGGCGCAGTTATACAGTCGCATGGTGTATGTGCCGGTGGATTTAGCACCGGGCGGTGCTTCGAAGCGGTCGACGGTAGCGAGGATGGTTTCCGTATTTAGTACCGTATTGAGATTCTGGGGCCGGTGCAGGTCCCAGATTACGTTGTAATTTGCATTGTTCTGGTTGACGCCGAAACGATTTTGCATCAGCGAATAAGGACCGTTGATCACTTTGCTGGCCGCTTCGATCGCCTGGTCGAATTTCAAACCGGCAAGATCAACCTTCGCCAGCAGGTGGTAACCCGCGCCCTGCGAGATAGCGCCCGCTGCGGCCGATATCGGCAACCACTGCACCGCAAATTCCAGGTCTGATTTTAACTTGTCGAGTATTGGCCACCGGCTGTAGGTTTGAAAATCAAGTTTCGCCCCAACGATCTCTTCCCCGATCCAGGGCACATCGCCGTAATTATTCACCAGCCGGTAATACCAGTACGCACGGTGCCAGTATGCTTCCGCCACCATGGCATCATGTGTTTTCTTATCCGTCCACGTAATGTTGTCGATGCGTGAAATAAGCACATTGGCATCCTTGATGCATTTATATGCCGTGGTATACATCGCCAGGAATTTATAATACCGGTCTGTATTTGGTGTCAGTTTGTAAAAATCAAGCTGCGTAATGGGTACGCCGAGTTCCGACGCCGAATATTCGCAAACGGTAAAATTAATATCGCCATATGATTCGTTCTTCAGGTTTTTTCGCATCGTCACCAGCAGAGATTCGAAGCCTTCCCGGTTCGTATATACATTCTCGGTAGTCAGTGTCGACAACGGCTCCGGTTTGAGAAAATCACGTTTGCAGGCAGTGATCTGGGAGAGCAGGAGGGCGACAAACAGCGGTATTTTTATTGATCGTTTCATGGTATAATTGTTAAAACAGGACATGAGTGACAAATGGTTAAAAAGATACATTGACGCCAACGGTATATGTTTTTGGCATGGGCAAATTGCCGGATTCGGGATCCCAGCCCGGCCATTTGTCGAACGTGTAGAGGTTCCTGGCGGAAGCAAATAAACGGGCACCGGTCATGCGCAGGTGCCGAATTGCATTTGGCAGGAAGGCATACGAAAGCGAAAGATCCTGCAGCCGTACAAAAGAACGCGATTTGTACAACATGATGCCACCACCGTACGAGTTGATATTGGTCGTTAACCGCGGGTAATCGTTGATCTGGTTATCCGGCATCCAGTAAGGCAGGTTAAGGATGTTTATCCGGTCATAAACCTCCGAGCCGTTGTGCAGCGCTTCGGGCAGTGCCCCGATCTGGCCCAGGTCGCCGCGGAGGAAAAAAGATACATTGAATTGCTTGTAGACGGTGAAATCGTTACGCAGCCCGATGCGGTATCGCGGTTGCTTATAACCGATAAACATTTTATCGTCGAGGGCCTGGTATGTACCGTCTTTATTGACATCGGTGGCCTTGATATCTCCCGGCACCATCCTGAAAACCGCAGCCTGCGGGGCTTCTTTTACTGACCACATGCCGATGGTTTCATAGTTCCACACGGCATCGATGGCATGGCCAGGAAACCAGCCATTGGTATAATCCGCCACTTCTGTTTTGATGGTTTGACCGTTTACGACAAGGTCTTTATAATCGCCAAATAATTTCTTAATTTCATTGCGGTTCAGGGAAAACACCAGCCCCGAGTTCCATTGAAAATTCGGATTGCTGACGTTCACTGAATTCAGGCTCAGTTCAAAACCTTTGTTTTTGACCGATCCGAGGTTGGTGGTAATGCTGTTAAACCCGGTGATGGCTGGCAGGATACGCGTCATCAACAAATTGGTGGTTGTCATATCATATACTTCCACGCTGCCGCTGAGCCGGTTTTTTAGGAGGCTGAAGTCAAGGCCGAGGTTAAAAGATTCCGTCCGTTCCCATTCGAGGTCCGGATTGGCCAGCGAATTGTTTGAAACACCGACTACCACGCTGGAACCGTTGTAATAGAGGTTCGGCACTACCTGTGCGAGCGCGGAGTACGCGCCGATGCTGCGGTTGCCATTACTTCCCCAGGATACGCGCAGTTTGAGCTGGTTCACCCAGTTGACCTTGAAGAAGTTTTCATCAGATACCTTCCATGCAAAGGCAGCGGCCGGAAAAGTTGCCTTTGGGTTTTTCTGCCCGAATGCGGAATAGCCATCGCGCCTGACCGACACCGTGAGGAGGTATTTGTCGAGCAGCGAATAGTTTAAACGGGCCATGCTGGCGTTGCCGGTTGTTTTGGTATCCGTGTTGGTAATCGAGGGATTGGTACCGAACTGGAGCGCGTTGAAACCGAGGTTTTGATTGGGCCGGAATTGCTCGTTCGTATTCAGTGTGTTCCAGTCCAGGTGTTCTTCGGCGCTATACAACAAGGTAAGGTCGAAATCATGGACGCCAAATTTTTTCTTCCAGTGGAGGATATTGTCGAGTATCCATTCATATTGCGTGGTGTCCTGCCGGGTACCATACCCGTTCTGGTGCGTGGAACCGCCATTGATTGTGGTTGCTGATGGCCAGAAATTATAATCATGGCCAAATGTATAATGCGGCTGAAACGAAAGCTGGTAGTCAAAC
>JBBSSY010000447.1:0-3747 GCA_038241595.1 Chitinophagales bacterium
ACTGAGTCTTGTAATGCACGATTTGGCGTGCATTACATAGCAAGGGGGCAAAAAAAAGTGAATTTTTACTATGGCAGCAAAACGCATCAATGGTCAGTAACCATCATGCAAAAGAGCTTTCAGCGGCGGGATTCTTGTCTGGAAAGTCCATGTTTCGATAATTTACGGGTACGAACCCGAAAAAACACCAATCATCGTCCATTCCAGGGGTTAAAGATAATTTTATTTAGCAATCCGGAACTAAAAAATAGCTTGAGGAATACACGTATACAATCAGTGCAGCATCTTCCATTCGCGGCCGGGTTTATCGACCGTAAAGGCTTCGATGTTACCGTTGTCCTGCAGGGTAACGTATACCGTACGACCATCCTTCCCGCCGAAGGCTACATTTGTGGGTTTCGCACCGATCAGTTTGATTTCCTGTTTAACTTTTCCATCAGGCGATACGCGGGCAACCGTGCCCTTTCCGAAGCGGGCGATATAAAGATCACCATCCACGTCGCAGCGCATGCCATCCATGCCGAAATCAGGAAATTCTATCAGCAGTTTTTTGTTGCTTATTTTGCCATCCGCGGAGAGATCATAGACCCAGACCTTTCGTTGTGCGGATTCATTGACATACAATCTTTTTTCATCAGGACTCACTTCGATGCCGTTGGCGGTGCCCATGGTATCGAGCAGCGTGAATTTACGATTGTTATCGGCGCGCCAGATGCGGCCTGTGCCTGCTTTCCAGTTGGGGTCGCTGGCGTAAAAGCGGTTCTTGCTGTCGATGGCGATGTCGTTTGGCTGGTTCATCGTTGGCTCGTTGGCATAAACGGAAACCGCTTTTGTTTTCATATCCACCTTCAGTATGTTGTGGTTGGTATAATCGGCCACGTACATATCACCCTTTCTATTAAAGCGAATGCCGTTCCCGATGCTCTTGTTCGGCAGTTCAACGAAAATGGTCGCGTCCCCCGTTACCGGATCTACCCGGCCGATCGTACCCTGTCTTTCGAAATTTACGGCATACAGTATGCCCGCTTTATCCACACCGGGTCCTTCCACCCCGCTGGTAAATCCGTTAAGTGGTGTCAGGGTATAGGCGGTATACATTTCCTTTGGAACTTGCACCTGCGCGTAGCCGTTAGAAATGATGCCACCCAGCAGAGCGGTTGTCAAGATGATCGATGAGATTTTTTTCATAAAAAAGTATGATGGTGTATGAAACTTTTTGATACCGGGTATTATTGGAACATTACATAAAGGTAACCCAAGGCTGATTGCTGATAGCTGACAGCTGACAGCGAAGCTGTTACTTCAGCTCCACGATCATTTCAATTTCGACCGGAATATTGCTCGGTAGCGAAGACATGCCCACGGCGGAGCGGGCGTGTTTGCCATTCTCGCCGAATACTTCTACCATCAGGTCAGAGAAGCCGTTAATTACCTGCGAATGTTTGTCAAATGATGGTACGGCATTCACCATGCCAAGCACTTTAACAATACGTTTAACTTTGTTGAGATCACCGATAGCCGCTTTCAGGGAAGACAGCAACGAGATGCCCACCAGCCTGGCCGCCGCAGCACCCTGTTCAACGGTAAGGTCGCTGCCCAGTTTTCCATATACTTGTCCGCCTTCCGGTTTGTCGGGACCGTGACCCGCAAGATAAACGAGTTTACCCGTCTGTACCGCCTTTAAAAAATTAGCGGTTGGTGGAGTGGGTGTGATCATTTTTATCCCGAGTTCTTTAATACGTGCTTCGGGATTGACGGTTTTTTGTGCGAACGCTGTGCCACTGATGAGTACACAAAGCGAAAAAAGCAGGAAGGAATTTTTCATAATGAATATTAAGGAAGAAAAATGAATGAATGAATGACTGGATGGATGACGACGGCAATGTTCATCTGCAGGTGCGTTGTTCTGGATGGCGGCAAATATAAATATAAAGTTATCGGCTTTTACTCAATCGGACAACTGACATATTTTATCTTATCATGCCCAGCTGAATGCATCTTTTGAAGGTATATGTGTGATTTTAATACCTGGAAGTTGCGGCTGCAGCCACTGTACGAGCCATTCGAGCCCGGGCTCTTCACTGACAATGTGCCCGAGAACGATCAGGGATGTGTTGGATCCACTGGCACGAAGATCACGGACGTATTCACTGGTTTCCCATTCGTTGAGTTCACCGCAGATCAGCAGGTCCGGTTTCTTTTGCTGCAACGCACCGATCTGGCGCGTACCACCTGCGGAACCCGGCGCAATCACGATGCGGCTGCACGACTGCGTTTTGTCGCCGATATATCTTACATGTTCGATCGCCAGCTTCGACTTCACCAGCGTGATGACCTGCTGCAGCGAAAGGGCGGGAATAGTGACGAGATAAGGAACTTTCTCATCGTAGTATTTCTGCCAACCCATGGCGGTGAGGATACCGCTTAAAACGCCGTCTGGTTTATGCATATGGATCGCATCGTGAAAACGCCATACCACGATCTTGTTTTTCTGCAGCAGGTCCCATTTGTATTTGTATACTTCGTCCTGCTGCAACCAGGCGGTGTCATCGGCATGGTTGTAAAAGGTGGGCTCATGCGCAATGATGAAGTTGGCACCGAGCGTAATGGCTTTACGAATCACTTCGATCGTGGCAAACATCGTGGTGACAATACCTTTCACTGGCTGGTTGGGATCGCCGGCCTTGATGGTATCGACGGTTTGGCTTATTGGCGTACCCGGAACACTTTTCAGGATGAGGTCGATCACACCTTGTATGGTCATTGCCTGTGATGGCGCGGCAAAGGCCGCAGCGGCAGACGAGCCTGGCAAGGTCATCACCGCAGATGACGCGACGGCCGCCACCACAGATGTGACAAATTGGCGCCGTGGCATCGGGCTTTTTGTTGAGTCGGGAGAATGTATCATATCGATATGTTGTATAAAATGATTGGATTCTTTTAACGAATGTGCTCGCTAAATATAATTAGTTTTGACTTGCCTGTGTTAGAAATCAGATTGATTGTTATGAAAAGAATTTCCCTGCTCCTGTTATTCTTCCATTGTTCGGCTGCGATCACGTTTGCTCAAACGACGCCGGTTGACACCGTACAAAATGCCACGTACACGAACCCCTTGCCCGTAAAATTTGGCGATCCGTATGTGCTCTCCACCAATGGCATGTATTATATGTATGGAACCGGCGCCGGCGCGAAAAACGGCTTCTCCTGTTATCGTTCCAAAGATCTGGTTAACTGGACGGCCGTCGGGCAGGTGTATTTCGGTGCCACCGGCAGGTCCTGGGGTATTAATTCGTTCTGGGCGCCGGAAGTGTACGAGAAGAACAAAAAGTATTATATGTTCTACAGTGCCCAGTGGAAAGACAACCCGACCAACGAACTGGAGAATTTTAAGATCGGTGTCGCCGTTGCCGACTCCCCGGAGGGTCCCTTCACCGACATGGCATCTACGCCCCTGTTCGACCCTGGTTACCCCGTAATCGACGCAAATGTGTTTAAAGATTCGAACGGAAAATATTTCCTGTACTTTTCCAGGTGTTGTTACAAACATGCCGTGGAGAGCGATGTGTCCAGACTGGCCAAGAAATCCGGCTGGTTCGACAAGATTGAAGAAAGCTGGGTATATGGCGTGGAACTAAAACCGGATTTCTCAGGCATCACCGGCGAACCGGTATTGCTGTTGCGTCCGCCGGTAAGCATGAATGACAAACAGGCCGAATGGGAAAGCCGCTCGGTGACCTCGCGCGA
>JBBSSY010000448.1:0-3744 GCA_038241595.1 Chitinophagales bacterium
CGAAACTTGCGGGTGTATCCAGGTTACTGATCGGTCATTTCAGTTCTAAATAAGAAGATCTTTCGCAGATTGAATTGGAAACCCGAAGCGTATTCCCCAATACCGACCTCGCGATTGAAGGCGTTACCTATCGTGCCTGAGCATCGATGCCAGCCTGGTTTATTCCTGCTTGGAGATCCAGTGATAAAAAGGAAGAAATTCTTTTCCCCAATACATTTCGTTGTGTTCGCCTTCATCATTGATGCTGGTATTAATTTCAGCGTGTGATAAGCGGCTGAGGATCTCTTTGACCTGTAGGATGTCGTTGATCAGACGCGGGTTTTCTTTTCCGCCCCCATAAAAATAATACCGTTGTTTTCCATGGGTTTTTGGTTTGACGATACCCAGGACCTGCCGGGTAATGGTCGGTGCGATCCAGAAGGCCGGAGAAAATATGCCCAGCCCCCCGAACACCTGTGGGTGGTAAAGCCCTGCGTAAAAGGAAATGAGGCCGCCCATCGAACTGCCCGCGATAAATGTAGACTGGGCACTTCGTAGGGTGCGATAGGTGGAATCTATGAAAGGCTTAAGTGTTTTGACAATAAATTGCAGGTACGCCATTCCTTCGCCGGCACCATTCTGCGCATGGTAGTTGGGGTTATACTCGGTAAGGCGGAGCGACCCCCCGTTATCGATTCCAACTACAATACACGCATGATCAACCAGGTCAAGCGTTTCATCTACCCCCCATTCGCCGCTGTAAGAGGTGGTGGCATCAAAAAGGTTCTGCCCATCCTGCATGTACAATACAGGATACCGTTTTTTCGAAGCAATATATGCTGCTGGAAGATATAACCAGATTCTCCTGGAACGGTTCAGGGAAGGCATGAAGAAGGCTTCGCTGATAATGTGCACGTTCCGGGAAACACCTGGGTGATCATATGTCATAATAAATGGACGCTGCTACCTGGCCATAGCCGGAGTGCCCAGGTATTTTTGGACGCTGCGATGTATGCCCTCACTAAGGGGTACCAGCGGCAGGCGTAAATAGTTTTGTATGTATCCCAGTTCCGCCAGCATTGCTTTTACACCGGCCGGGTTGTTTTCGATGAACAACAGTTCATAAGCTTCAATCAGTTCGTCATTAAGGATCTTGGCGGTTTTGTAGTCTCCTTTCAGGCAGCAACGAACCATCTCGGAAAACTTTTTGGGAAAACAGTTGGCGCAAACGCTGATGACGCCCTGCATGCCGCAGGCAATTTGCGGCAGGGTGAGTGCGTCGTCGCCGCTCAATACGAGGAAATCAGCGGGTTTGTCGCGCAAAATCTGCATGCACTGCGCCATGTCTCCGCTGGCTTCTTTGATGCCCACGATGTTGTCTACTTCGTTGGCTAATTTAATAATCGTTGCCGCAGTCATGTTACGGCCAGTTCTTCCCGGGATATTATAAAGGAGAATGGGCTTCGGCGTGGCGGCGGCCAGCGTTTTGTAATGTGCGAATAACCCTTCCTGCGAGGGCTTGCTATAATAAGGGGAAGCGCTGAGGACGGCGATCGCTTTTTGCAGTGGCAGCGTCTCCATTTCTTCTATCAGCGCACGGGTATCATTGCCGCCAACGCCCACGACCACCGGAACAAGTCCGTCTACTTTGTCGAAAGTGAAATTGAGGATGTCGATGCGTTCCTCCATTCCCAGAGTGGGTGTTTCGCCAGTTGTACCCAGGCTGACGAGGTATTCGACGCCGTCGCGCAAAATAAAATCGATCAGGTTACCCAGGGCGTCGAAATCTACCTTATTATCGGCCGTAAATGGAGTGATGAGTGCTACTCCTGTTCCTCTCAATTGTTCTCTTAACATGGAAATTGTTGTTTATAAATGCTTTTCCTGACACCCGGTGGGTTGATCTGTTGTAGGGGTTGCAGGTGGTTGTTTTTCAATGGTATTTGTTCGTTATTGGGGGGCCGATACCTGGGTCAGCACGGGTTGCTGAATAGTAGCGTCAATCGGATGTTCATCCCAGCTGCCCATTTTGCCAAATTTCTCGATCCGTTGTTCGGTGCGTGTTTCCGGTTTTATTTCCTGTAACTCTTTAATCACCGGCAGCAGGTACTGTTTCAGGATGGTTGCTGCTTCGTTGTAATCCCAGTGGGCGCCGCCGACGGGTTCAGGCACGATGCCATCGATCAGCATAAAACTGAACATATCATCCGGTGTCAGCCGCAGTTGTTCGGCGGCTTTTTCCTTCATATCCCAGCTCCGCCACAGGATAGAACTGCAATTTTCCGGGGAAATAACAGTATACCAGGAGTTTTCGAGCATAAATACCCGGTCTCCCACGCCGATGCCCAGCGCGCCGCCCGATGCGCCTTCACCAATCACCACGCAGATCACCGGCACTTTTAACCGCATCATTTCGTAGATGTTCCGTGCGATTGCTTCTCCCTGTCCTCTTTCTTCGGCTTCCATGCCCGGGTATGCGCCCGGTGTATCGATCAGGGTAATAACGGGTTTGTTGAATTTTTCTGCCAGTCGCATCAGTCGCAAGGCCTTTCGGTAGCCTTCAGGATTTGCCATGCCAAAGTTCCGTAATTGCCGCATCTTGGTATTACTACCTTTCTGCTGCCCGATGATCATCACCGTTTGGTCGCCTAACTGGGCAAAACCGCCTACCATGGCCTTGTCGTCCTTTACATTGCGATCGCCATGCAGTTCCACGAAATTCGTGGTCATTTTATCGATGTACTTCAATGTATAAGGTCTGTCTGGATGCCGGCTGAGCTGCACTTTCTGCCAGCTGCTGAGTTTCGTGGTCAATTCGCGGCGCCGTTCCAGTGCCTGCTCTTCGAGCTTTTTAATGGATTCGCTCAAGTCCACTTTCGTCTTCTCCGCCGTCTGCTTTAATTTTTCAATTTCATCAAACAGATCCTTTATCGGCTTCTCAAAGTCTAAAAACTGTCGGTTCTTGTTTTCTGGCATTGTAATATTATGAGTGGGTAAAATTAAGGGTTAAATATTTTCGGTAAATTTTTTAATACGAAAAGATTCCCCGGATCAGATCAATGCAAGAACGCATGGGATTACATGCCGTTGGTCTATTATTGCTGAGGCCCTTACCGGTGCTTTTTCCAGGAACAGGAAGTATAAATTTAAATGAAAAATTGGCAATAATAGCGGATTTCAACGATTGCCGGTATGTGCATTTGCACCGGCTTTATCTTTTTGTATATTCATGGGGTAAATCACCCAAAGTTTTTGACCAACGCGTGGTACGTTACCATGTAAAACAATCTCCGAGTCATGCTAAAACAACCACTGCTTTACCTGTTCGTTTATACGCTGGGAGGCTGCGCGACACTGAGTAAAACGCAGGTAAAAGCAGTTAACCAGTTTGCGCTGGTCAACCAGCATTTCTCGGCGTATCCCAGCAAAATAATAGCTTCGCTGGCCGAGATCCGCCTTAAACGCGGCGTTTTTTATGCCAATTCCCTGGATGATCCCCAGAAGCATATAGATGAACTAAACGATTTGTACGCTTTCAGAAAAGAAGATTATGCCGTATCGAGGAAGATAGACATCACCTTCCGGGTAATCGATAAATACACCCAGTCGCTGCTGTTGCTTTCATCGGACAAATATGCAACCGACCTCGCGGCAAAGGCAGGTACATTCGGGACAAACCTCGATTCGCTGTGTGTAACATACAATTCACTCGAAGGCGTGCAGCGGGTGCCTACCGGTATCGGCGGTGCCATCGGGCGGCTGGTC
>JBBSSY010000449.1:0-3741 GCA_038241595.1 Chitinophagales bacterium
ATAACCATAAATTAGAATTTGACAAAGTAAAGTCAAACTATTTCCCGACCTTTACTCAGAGAGGGGTTTAAATGTCGTTGCATAAAAATTTTTCAATCAAAGAAATAGCCGAAATAATCACCAAATATCTAAGCAGCGCGCTTGAGATTATAGCAGCGCTGGTCGTATGTATTTCCCTAATTAAATTTTTGTACAAATACTTTTTCCACATTTTTAAACCCGAGGATGGGATAACGAACCAAACCATCAGAATAGGATTTGGAAGTGGATTAACAGTTGCATTGGAATTGTTATTAGCAGCAGATATACTTGCAACAGCTATTGCTCCTACATGGGATGAAATTGGGAAATTAGCAGCAATAGCATCGTTACGTACTGCCTTAAATTATTTCCTGGAGAGGGAGCTGAAAAATAATGAACGAAAATTGTCCATGTCGTCACAACAAAATGGGTAAAATTACTCACATTAGCGCTCACTGCAAGCCTATTTAAATTTATATTCGATTTTGGTCCTTTAACAGTCATGGTGCCGGCTGAGCTCGTTGCTCAGTTGTCTTGCCCAAACAGATGCAGGTTTAACGAAACCATGGCGGCAAAAAGCTGAAGTCGTTATCCTGTTGGGCATGGAACGGTTGTGTCAGACCTCATTCATTTATTACAAAGACAAGAACCTCTTAATAATTTCAAATAAAAACTATGTCGGATTCAACAATGGACGTTTCAAAAATCCCGGTGGGCGTTGTCGGACTGGGATTGATGGGCTGCAGCATCACCACCTGCTTCCTGCTGACCGGTCACCCCGTAGTGGCAGTGGCTCCGCTGCCCGCAGACCTGGACACCGCCTACCCCCGGATCCTGGAACACCTGCGAAAATCGAAAGAGGAAGGTGTGGCAGAAAACATGCCGGAATTTTACCTGCACAATTTGCTTATTACGGAAGACTACGCCGCGTTAAAAGATTGCCTGCTGGTTGTGGAATGTACGCTGGAGAGCATCGACATCAAAAGAAAGGTATACGCAAGCATTGAGGCGGTGGTGTCAGAAAACGCGGTGATCACGAGCAATACGTCCGCGATTCCCATCACGATCCTGCAGCAGGAAACCCGTTTCCCTGCCCGCTTCCTGGGTTTACACTGGACCGAGCCGTCGCACACCACCCGCTTTCTCGAAATTATTTGTGGTGACGGGAGTGACCTAAAAAATGCCGAATGGCTCTATGCATTGTCAGTACTGTGGGGAAAGGAGGCGACCCTGGTTCGAAAAGACATTCGTGGTTTTATCACCAACCGGTTAAATTATGCGATGTACCGCGAAGCATTTTACCTGGTTGAAAATGGGTATGCCACCATCGAAGACATCGATCGCGCCTGTCGCAACAATCCCGGTTACTGGATGACGTTAGTCGGCGTTTTTCGCTGGATGGACCTCACGGGCGTGCCGGCATATCATACAGTGATGAAAGACCTCCTGCCAACGTTGAATAACCAGACTGAGATCCCGAAATTAATTGATGATGTAGTAAAAGCCGGGGGCAAAGGTGTTTTGAATGCGAAGGGTTTTTACAGTTATACACCGGAAGAGGCGCAGATGTGGAAAGAAACCTACGAGGAATTCAGTTACGAGATTAGAAGGCTGGCACTAAAATACCCGGTGGATATCGTGGAGAAAAAGTTGGCCGCGAAAGCACGTGCCGCCGGAAACGATGACAAGTCTTAATTTTCCACTTCGATCTTGAGGATATTTGCCAGCGGGATGGTATGCGGTTCATCCAGCGTATAACTGGCTGAATCCTTCATTTGTAAGAGGACGATCGAGGGCTTCTTTTTGGTTCTTTTCCCGGACGTCATGGCAGCTGTGTCAGCCGGTAGGTTACTGCTTAACTGCATGGTGTCGACCTTGCTGAGCTGGAGCGTCATATCTCTTTTGTTTTTATCGAGCTGCACCGAAAGCACGCTGTAAACATTTACTCCCGATGACAAGATAAAATCCTTTTTCTGTTGCCTGCCCTTTTCAATTATTCCAGGGTAAGCAGCCACGTTGCTGAAGGAGCCTGTCGGCAAACGGTTGCCTGAACAAGCTGCGGCTGACACTACAATCAGCGAAATAAAAATACCGGTATGAAATGTTTTCAACAGCGTCATATGATTTTATTTAGACGACAAAGTTACCCATCCTTACACGGCGGATAGCCTGGTAAGAAGGTTTGCTGATTTACATTACAATACTTATACCATATCCCCACACGGCGTCGCGCATAATTAGTTACTTCATGAATATACAAATTTTCAAATGCATCCTGCCCGTTGTTTTGATGTTCATGCAGCAAGGGATCTTCGCACAACCGAAGATCTTGTTGAAGTTCGATGACATCGGTGCCAGTAAAAACACCTGCAATGCCGGACCGGTAATCGATTACCTGCTGCAAAAACAGATCAAGGCCTCCTATGGTGTCATTGCCAACAGGCTCGATAGTACCGCCCGCCAGGCGATGGAAAAATACCTGGTCGCTACAAACGCGAAAGGCGAAAAGCTCATCGAAATCTGGAACCACGGCTATACCCACAGCAATAAAAATCCACCGGATAATAATATGGAATTCAAAGGCACAGGCTATGAATTTCAAAAGAGACATTTCGATTCGTCGAACATGCTGGTAGAAAAATACCTGGGTGTGCGTATGACTTCGTTTGGGTCGCCGTATAATGCCACCGACAGCAATACCATCCGGGTAATTGCTGAAAACGGCGGGTACAAATCGGTCATGTTCTCAACAGTAGATACAGCAAGCTACCCGGCACTTCGTTTTTTAAATAACCGCGTTGATATGGAGAAGGGAACAGGCAACCCGAATTTCGAGTTGTTTATGTCAGACTATCGGAAACATCGGGAATATCAAAATTCGTACATCGTTTTGCAGGGCCACCCGCCTTATTGGAACGCCGACCAATTCGACCAGTTTAAAAAGATCGTCGATTTTTTAGTCGCAGAAAAATGCACATTCGTTTTGCCTGCCGAACTGGTTCGCTAATTCATCCGTTCTCCCATGATATAAGGAAGTATAAGAAAGAAAAAATAATATAGAAATAAAAGCAGGATGGGCGAACTGACGAGTAAACAGGCCCACCGGACATGATTGGTAAAATACAAATAAAGACCGCCGCCCAGTATAAGCAGACCGGCGATGAGGATCATCGTGAGGCTGTTGATGGAAGACGTATCGGTTGTAGGAATTGTACTGGTACTGATGTTCATCAATGCTCGGAGTATGTACAGCGCGGTAATGATAATCACGGCGCAGATGACCCAGAACATAACTTTCATTGGTCGTTGTTGATGATTTTAGATCGCTAGAAAGATAGGGCACCTTTCGGTTAAAGCAGAATAATCAATGATATTGTCTTGAACTGTGATTTGAATGATTAGATGATTGACTATGATAATTATTCATTTGATTCGGCATTCCTTGGGTCTCGCTGCTGTCAACTATGGGATGATTTACTGCTGTATTATGCGCTTAAGGCCGTTTCAAACCCCGCAGTATTCATAGTCCATCATCTAATCATTCAAATCACAGTTCAAGACAACCCCGACACGAGGGTCACTCACCCCACACTTCCGTCAATCCTTCGTACTCATAGTCCATCATCTAATTATCTAAATCACAGTTCAAGACAACCCGACACGAGGGTCACCCGCCCCACACTTCCGTCAATGCTTTGTAACTCAAAGTCCATCATCTAA
>JBBSSY010000450.1:0-3732 GCA_038241595.1 Chitinophagales bacterium
ATTTGCCATTATTCTTACATATTTCGGAATATATTTACTTTATTGAGGGTTTATACGTATAAATTACTTAAAGCCTATTCAGTATGTAGACTTTGCATGACGCTAATTACCAATTTGGCATGAGCGATTATTCAGCCCGTTACATGTTTATAATTTCGATACGACTGTGAAACTAAAATCGAATCGAAAAATGCTGTTTTACTATGAAGTCAGTGCGACAAAATACCAGACCGATAAAGAAGAGATCGATTGTCAGCGTAACCGCGGTGTCTGATTTAATCGACTCCCAGGCTTCTTCCATCTCAGCGCTCCAATGAATATCATCAAAAATAATAATAGATTGAGGAGTAAGGTGTTGAAGGATCTGGCGGAAATAGGCAAGAGTAGGGTCTTTCCGGTGATTGCCATCCACGAACGCCAGACCGATCGTTTCTATAGACCGCAGAACTGGTTCCAACTGGTCGTCAAAATTGCCTGTTACCAGGTTGACGTGACCAAGAGAAAGTTTTAACAGGTTATCTTTCGCCAACGCAGTTATATTTTCCGCACCTTCCAGTGAGTACACTGTCGACTCAGGTGCTGCCGTAGCGAGATAGGCCGTTGTAAGGCCCAGCGAGGTGCCAAGCTCTAACACGTTGCCCGGTTTGTAATATCGCACAACGCGGTAGAGCAATTGAGCGTACTTCGCCGGCTTGGCGGCATGTCGCGCAATGGCCGAAATCCGTCGTTTTCCGGAAACAGAAGTTACCGATCCTGCCCCCAGGTCATTGACTACGATTTCGGCGTCGTTTTGTAAAAGTTTCCGTCGCATCACCTCAATCGGTTGGTAATCGTCGTACGATTTACGGTCATTAAGCACCATATTAGTAAAAGCGAAGACGAAAGGAGAATGAATGCCATGCCCTCGGCCGTTAGCGGCGTTCCAATAATAAAGCAAGTATTTTTTTGCAAGCTGAAACCGTGAATACATGTCAGGAATTTAAACGTCTATGCCGTCTTCGCGGATGCGCTCCCAGCGTTGAAAACTGTAGGAGAAGGCATGTTTTTGATCGCCAGGCATGTCAAGATTTGATACCAGCCGCCAGTCGCTGGCTGGTAACGGAGGAAAGAAGGTATCACCTTCCACCACGGCATGCACAAGTGTAAGGTAAATCATGTCGGCTTGCGGAAGAAACTGCTTAAAGATTTCGGCGCCACCGATCACAAAACAGGCTTTTGCATCGGTTTCGCGTGCCGCATCAACGGCTTGTTCCATCGTATTAACCATGATCACTCCCGGTGCCGTCCACCCGGGCTGACGGGTGATCACGATATTGGTTCTGCCTGCCAGTTCACTTTTGAAGGATTCGAAGGTTTTCCGACCCATAATGACTGGCAAACCCCAGGTAGTATTCTTAAAGTATTTCAGGTCGTTGGGCAGCCGCCATGGCAACTGGTTATTGTTTCCAATCACATTATTTTCAGCAGCCGCCACGATAAATGATATGGTCATAAACAAAGAAGTAAAATCAACTACAAACTAAAAACCATAAACTATAAACTTATACAGCCACCGGGGCCTTGATGGCCGGATGACTTTTGTAATTCTCGAGCTGGAAGTCTTCAAACCGAAAATTGAAAATGTCTTTCACGCCAGGGTTAAGCGTCATTACAGGCAATGGAAAAGGTGTCCGTTGCAGTTGTAGCGTCGCTTGTTCCACGTGGTTATTATACAAATGCACATCGCCAAATGTATGCACAAATTCGCCGGGTGCCATATCACAAACCTGCGCGATCATCATCGTTAATAGCGCATAAGAAGCAATATTAAATGGTACCCCCAGGAAAACATCTGCGCTGCGCTGGTACAACTGGCAGCTGAGTCGCGGCTGTGGATGATGTTCATCTGCCGGTGCCGCATAAAACTGGAACAACGCGTGACACGGCATCAATACCATCTCTTGCAGCTCTCCTACGTTCCAGGCGCTCACCATGATCCGCCTGCTGTCTGGATTTGTCTTAAGTTGTCGGATCACGTCGGTGATCTGGTCGAAGGTTTTGCCATCGGCGCCTTCCCAGCTTCGCCACTGCTTTCCGTACACTGGTCCCAGTTCACCATTCTCATCTGCCCATTCGTTCCAGATTTTTACGCCATGTTCCTGCAGGTAAGCAACATTGGTGTTCCCTTTAAGAAACCACAACAACTCATATATGATGCTTTTGACATGTACTTTTTTCGTGGTTACCAGGGGAAATCCTTGAGCGAGGTCAAACCGAAGCTGGTGACCAAATAAGCTTGTCGTGCCGGTACCCGTACGGTCTGTTTTTTTTACCCCGTTGTTCATGATATTCCGGACCAGGTCGAGATACTGTTGCATGCCTGCAAGATAATCAAATACTGCAGGTCGTTTGACCCGCCGTGATGATTGTTGAGAAGATGTGCATTGGATTGTTCTAATTGATCTTGCTCCATATTTCATGGATGGGCGCACCTTGCGAACTGTTACCGGTATGATGCCAATCCTTATTATCCACTTTATCCTCGAAACTGAGCGACATGCCCACCCGGCTGCTGTCTCTGGAAAAAAACTCTATTTGCTCTGTGTATTTCCCATCCTGGAAAGTGTAAGTGCCTCCACCGGTACCAAAGAATTCTTTCGTTTCGGGGTTGATCGCAAACCACTGGAAACGTGAACCAGAAAGTATCTTCAACGTTTTACGTGCGCCGCCGGCCATGGCCGACTGCTTGCCGTCCTGAACACGCCCGGTCATCCGCCATGTGCCAGCCAGCGGATTTCTGCCCTCATCGATTCTAGACAAAGGCACCTGGTTGCCATTCATATCAATCGTTAACGTTTTGGCGTTGATTGAAAACGGAAACTTTTTCGTTTCACCGACCTCTTCCTGATGTTCACTGTTGAATTCAACGTTCACAACCAATTGCTTATCTACCACTTGGAACGGCCCACCGCTCGTCATGACAAACTCCTTGGCGGACTTATCGAAAGCCGCATGGGTAAGATAATTGTCTTCCATTACCACTACGTGTTGCCGCGCGCCTTGCTCGAATAGCCAGGCACCCTTGAGCTCCTGCGTTTGTGCCATGCCGTTCAGGCCGGCAAAAACGAAAAGTATTAAAAATAATGATAAGCCGCCAACCGGGATGATGCCATTCCTTTTCATATATACATATTTAACGAGGGGTAAAATAACTAATCCTTTTAATATTGTCTTCATTTTTTATGAGCGGCAAACGCCTCAACGTCAAATGTTCCACCATACACTGTTTGGGTAGAAACGATCCAGTATAACCGGTTCACCAATCATTGGTGTGGTCAATTGAATACCCCGTGCCTGCGCGGCGAGAGATACACGTTGCACCGGTTCGTTCCACGGATGATTGGCCAGCGTAAATTTCCCCCAATGCACCGGCAACAGCACCTTGGCCCGCAGGTCAATCGCTGCCTGTACTGTTTCTTCCGGCATCATATGAATATTCGGCCACAAGGTATTGTATTGCCCACACTCGATGATGGCGATGTCGAATGCGCCATACTGGTCCCCGATCGTTTTGAAATGTTTTTCATAGCCGGAATCACTGCCGATATAAATGCGAAGCCATCAATCGCTAACACAAACGATGCCCACAAAGTTCCGGCCCGTTTTATGCCCCGCCCGGAGAAGTGCCTCGCCGGTGTGGCCGTAAACGAAATGCCGGGAAGAATTTGCACGGTTTCCCACCAGGCAGGCCCA
>JBBSSY010000451.1:0-3720 GCA_038241595.1 Chitinophagales bacterium
AACTTTTAGCGGGGACTGCATTCATCCACGCGGAAGTTTCACTTGTCAATTTTCAAAAATGAAAATAGCATGCCGTTCGTTTATTTTAATCTTTTTCATAACAGCCTTATTTTATTCATGCAAAACCAGCAGGAGTTTTGTAAAAGTAAAAGACACCCGGTTTGTCGTAAAAGAGAAACCATATTACTACATTGGTACCAATTTTTGGTACGGCGCTTACTTGGGAGCCGATGCGGATTATGGCGATCGTTCCAGGCTTGAAAAAGAACTTGATCAGTTACAAAAACTTGGCGTTAAAAACCTGAGAATCGCAGCGGCTTCTGAAGAGTCGAATTTCGCCTACCCCTTAAGTCCTCCCTTTCAATACAAAAATGGAACCTATAACCAGAAGCTTCTCCAGGGACTTGATTTCCTGTTGTCTGAAATGGCAAAGCGTGATATGCGTGCCGTTTTATTTCTAAATAATTATTGGGAATGGATGCAGGTTTTTGGAAAATGGATTGACGAAACGGCTTCCTTTATTCATTCCATTGATTCCAATCATTTGGTAACTACTGGCAGTGAAGGTGAAAAGGGAACTTTAAATAGTTGGGATCATGCTCGCCAGGCGCACGCCAGCAGGTATGTTGATTATGTGACCATCCATTTATGGCCCAAAAACTGGGGCTGGTACAAGGCCGATAACCCGGCCACCATGGAAGCCACTAAACAAAACACGGCAAAGTACATAGCCGCGGGAGTTAACATCGCCCGGCAACTTAACAAACCCATCATACTTGAGGAATTTGGTTTTGTGCGCGATGGTGAGAAATATACACCGGAAAGTGCGGTTACGGCACGTAATGAATTCTATCAATTTGTTTTTCAACTGGTACAGGATTCTATAAAAGCAGGAAGCCCCCTGGCTGGCAGTAATTTTTGGGGATGGGGCGGACTGGGCCGTGCCCAATACCAGGACCATCAATGGATGGTGGGAGATAAAATCTATTTGGGTGATCCATATTCAGAACCACAAGGATTGAATTCTGTTTATGACAGCGATGCCACCACGCTGAACATCATCTCTGTAAATGCAAAGCAATTAGAGCATTTATCCTCAAACAGCATTAAGAACTAGCCGATTAGTTTGTTGTACGTCTTTAAGTCCGGTATAAAAAGCAGAACCAATGCGTAGAAAAAGTATCGTCTCCATTCCTGGCAGGCTGAACAAGATTTATTTGAGTCTTTTTGTTTTTACGGTAGTCACTCAGCTGGCATATGCGCAGAAAAAGCCGATTGATTATGTAAATGTTTTCACGGGTACATCCAACTCCAGGTGGATGTTATTTCCCGGCCCGTCATTGCCTTTTGGCATGGTAAAACTGAGTCCAGATAACCAGAAAAATGTTTGGAACGGCGGCTATGAATATGCTGTGGGAAGTATCTCCGGTTTTAGCCACATTCACGGCATGTCACTGTCGGGGGTCAGTTACATGCCGTTCACAGGCGATCCGATCGCCGGCAGCGAATACCCAAAACTCTTTCCCGGTGAGGCCGATGGCCCCTTTGGAAATATGTGGACGGCCGGGTACCGTTCCCGCTACGAAAAAAAAAGTGAAAAAGGAAAACCGGGATATTATTCGGTGCACCTGATGGATTACAATTTGGATGTGGAACTGACGGCTACAAAACGTTGCGGCCTGATGAGAACGACTTTCGGTAAATCGGATCAAAGTCACCTGCTGCTGGATTTCGATCCGCCTACCGAAGAATTGACGCAAATACTTGATGTCAAGTTTACCAAAATAAATAGCCAGGAAATTGAAGGAGCCATTACAAGCACCAATGGCTATTCAGGGAAGATCACCGTGTATTTTAGAACGAAGTTTAATAAGCCGCTGCAATCTGTTGACGCCTGGCAGTATGAAGCGTACACGGGCAACAGTGTTAGTTATGGAACGGCATGGCGGAGAAAATGCAACATCAAAAAAAATGTAAATTCTTTCGACGGACAGGCAAGTAGCGGAGTCATCATGAATTTTAAAACCTCTGCGGGAGAGCAGGTCACCGCCTCAACGGGCATTTCCTTTGTCAGTTTAAAAAACGCAGCCTTAAACCTGCAAACAGAGATGCAGCCTTTGCAATTCGATTTCGACAAGGCAGTGGCTGCGGCGGCATCGGAATGGAATCATTTATTAAACGTCGTCGAACTTAAAGGGACCGAGCAAAATAAGGAAAAGTTCTATACTAATTTTTACAGGTCCTTCACTGGAAAAAACCTGATGAGTGATGTAAACGGTCAATTCATCGACATGTGCGAAAACCGTCAAGCCGTTTCCTCCCCTGCGGATGCGGTGTACAGCGCCGATGCTTTTTGGGGTACGCAATGGAACCTCGCACCTTTATGGACACTCCTTGCTCCGTCTTACGCCAATTCCATGGCGAACGCGTTGATCGAACTGCAAAAGCACGGCGGATGGATCCCCGAAGCGCCGGTCGGGCTGGAATATTCGCCCATCATGGGCGCACAACACCAAAATTCATTAATCATTGGAACTTACCTGAAAGGGATTTCAAAATTTAATCCCGACAGTGTATTCCAGATGATCAAACATGATTACACCACGCCAGGCATCGACCATCCCTGTGGTGGATATGCGGGCAACCGCCAGCTAAAAGATTATATGGAGTATGGATACGGACCGGATGAAACAGGGCCTGCCAGCAATACCATGGAATATGCGTACGATGATTGGTGTTTGGGACAGTTCGCACTGGCATTGAATAAAAAATCCGATGCCAACTATTTTCTAAAAAGATCCAATAACTATAAAAACCTCTACGACAAAGGCACCGGTTACATCCGCAGGAAACATAAAGATGGAACCTGGGTAGAACCCTTTGACCCGTTCAAAATGGGTACGGAGGCCGGATGGAATGGCCCGGGATTTATGGAAGGGAATGCCTGGATATACACCTGGTTCGTACCCCAGGATTTACCTGGGTTGATCGCGCTGATGGGCGAGGAAAATTTTAATAAGCGTTTGGAAGAAGGTTTTGACAAAGGATACGTTGATCTGAGCAATCAGCCAAACCTGCAGGCTCCCTTCTTGTTTAACTATTCCGGCGAGCCCTGGCTTACGCAAAAATATTCGAGGATGGTGGCAAACAACTTTTTTAATACGTCGCCCTATTCGGGCTGGACAGGAGAAGAAGATGAGGGACAAATGGGAGCCATGTTTTGCCTGGTTTCCATGGGGCTTTTTGATATGACCGGCGGATGCTCCCTCGCACCTTACTATGACCTCAGCAGTCCCCTTTTTGACGAAATAACCATTCATCTTGATTCCAAATGCTACCCGGGGGAAACGTTTACCATCAAAACGATAAACAATACGCCTGGCAATGATTACATCCAGTCCATTTCTTTAAACGGCAAACAGGTGCATCAACCCCGCATAGCACATAAAGATGTAGTGGCAGGTGGTGAGTTAGTCATTACGCTCGGCAAAGCACCGAACAGGGCGTATTGGAACAATTGATAATTAACAGGCTTACAGGATACGAAATCACCAGTATTTTTGATTTGTTCAAATAGGCTCACTAAAACAAAAAAAAATGCAGCATAATAGTTCGGCGATATTTTTTAGGTTATTGATATTTTCATTCCTTTTCATTCAATCTAATACCGTATACGGGCAACAGCCCAAAAATACATATCGCATTACCAGCTAGTGCAAT
>JBBSSY010000452.1:0-3707 GCA_038241595.1 Chitinophagales bacterium
ATAAATTGCCGCCGTGCTCGAGCACCTCCGGGCCTTCGTTTACATATACCTGTGACACATCGTTCGGATTATTCAGCGTGCCGTTGCGTTCCCAGGGATAGGTGGGCGCGGAGATCATGGTGCGTTTGTTTGCAACGGTCCACGGATTTTTCATTTTGGCGATGTAGATATTCTGCTGCCCGTTTGTATCGCCCTGCCAGCCCGACCAGATCAGGTACATCGTATTTTTATATTGAAAGATGGAGCCGTCGATGCTCCATTTATCTTCGGGTGTTTTAAGCTTTCCCTTAACGATCCATTCGCCCTGCATCGGGTCGGCGGAACTGTTTTCGAGTACCCATAACCGGTGGTCGACATTGCGCCCGCTGTCGGCGGCGAAATAGATGTACCATTTGCTGCGCAGGTAGTGGATCTCCGGTGCCCATACCTCGCGTGAGTAAGGCCCTTTGGGCGGCGCCGTCCATACCGTTTTTCGTTCGGCACTGTCGATACCGGCAATACTTTTTGTTTTCCAGATATCGATGCGGTTGCCCAGCGTGTGCGTGTAGTAATAAAAGCCATTCTGATAGATGCACCAGGGATCGGCGCCCGAGGGCAACAGCGGGTTCGTAAACGTTTGCTGCGCCTGCAGGTTATACAGGTAGCCGAGCTGGATAAAAAACAGAAAAATTACAAAGCGTTTCATAGCATCAAATCGTTTTTTACTAAGTTCAACCCGCTGCTACTTCTTCCCTGTCTGCGACTTGATAAACGCTACCTCGGCTGCATTGAACGGGGTGCCATCTTTCCGGAAGATATCATGAAACCAGATCTTGGGTTCCTCGCCACCGGGCATCGGTGCATCCCAGGCGTAAATGGTATTCGTTTTACCGGAGACAAATCCCCAGTTAAACGCGGCAATATTATTTTCCTTTAGCAGCGGCATAATGTTCGAAAACAAACTGCCGCGTGTGCGTGCCATATATTCCGTGCAGATCAATGGACGACCATATGTTTTCAACGTATCAATCGCCTCCTGGTGTTTTTCCTCATTTTCATAGTTGTGATAGGTGATCACATCAGAATGGCTGAGCTGGAAGCGGTTGAGTGCTGTGAGCTCCTTCTTCCAGACACCCGCCGATAATGGTTGCGATGGATTGACTTCCCGACCCCAGGTAAACACTTTTTCCAGCAACGGCAAACTCTTGTTGCCATAACTGGAATTACCCGGCTCATTGTACAGATCCCACAGGAAGATGCGCTTGTCGTTTTTAAAGGTGGTCAGCACATCTTTCACATATTTTTCAAGCGTCGAAACGATCGCCGGGTCATCATATATTAAATTACCCGGGTCGCGTACCCATCCTGAATTATGAATGCCGGTCTTCGGCGCCGGCTGTTTGCCTGCCTTGTAGGATTCATTCCAGCAGTCGTCAAAAAACACGAACATGATGCTGATATGATGTTTTGTGGCAATGGCAAGATATTGGTTCATGCGATCCTTGAAACCGGAGGGATCCACCTCCCAGGCCAGGTGGTGCAGGAACACCCGCATGCCGTTGAAGCCAAGCGACTCCGCGTAGCCAAGCTCCCGGTCGATCGTCGCCGGGTCAAAGGATTCCTTTTGCCACATCTCCAACTGATTGATTGCCGTGCTGGGACCGAAATTGCTGCCGCGTACCCATTTCCATTTTTTGTACCATTCATTGGCTTTTTCTTTCGACCATATTTCGCGCGGCTGTTGCGCAATCAGGTTAACGGCCAGCAGCAACAGGCCGGCATACAGAAGGACGATTCGTTTTATCATTTGTGTGCTTTTATGTTATTCCAGGTTGATGCCATTGTAGTCCTTGCGATTCGACAACCTTGTACGCGGTTCTGCGCCCCAGGTACCTATGATATGGCACGCTTGTTCGAAATTTTTCCGAAAGCCGTCCGTGACGTTCAATCATTCTACACGTTTTGCTAATCCGGTAAATACTGCGCCTACTTCCACCCGCTTAGCGGCGGCATCTTCTTCACCGACTTTTGCGATGCCGCGGCAGGCACCAGCGTAACCGTGATAACGCCTTTGCTGCTTCCAGGCATCTTCACTTCAAAACCAACCAGGGCCGTGCCGGGATTGGGTGCGTCGTAGTCTTTAGGAGGCACCGTTGTCCAGGTTTTCATGGTTACCTGCGCCGGCTCTACGACGGTCAGGATGAGCTTCTTGCCATTCTTTGTCAACTCCGCGGAATGTGGACCGGTGATTTTTACATCAGCAGGTGTCAGCAGCGTCCAGCGAACGGTGGCATCCCCAGGCAGGGTTTCCAATTCATCGCGAACCACTACATATTGTTTGTCAACGATGGCAATACCGCGGTTTGCTTTGGCCAGTGAACCTTTGTACACAGCCGACATGTCGGTGACCGCACGCATAAATGCCGGTGCTGCCGACGAACTGGTGATCGGCGCATAACCGTCAACACGTTGCAGCGAATCATTGATGGTGAGGGTGTTGTGAACGTAATTATTATACCGGAAAATGTTCCACCGAACTGCGTTCTGTGCATGCCCGAAGATCGACAGGCCTTTCGATTCAAGCGACTCGTACTCCTGCATACCGAAGTCCATGGCCCAGCGTACCCCATCGGCTTCCATCACAAACGAACCAATATCCATATGTCCATGATTGACCGAAGGCGACCCGCCTTTCATCGCCAAATAAATACCCAGTGAATCCGTCCACGAGGTGCGCATAAGCGCTACCGGGTTTTTGCCATGCCCCACCCACATGGTCTTTACAGGTGGCTTGATATTGTTGACACCGATATTGCTCGTCCACAACATGATGCCCGGCAGCAAACGGTTTTTTACAAAACGTTTGGGATCGCCGTTCTGCAGCCGGCTTTTTTCCACCCATAACAAAGATGGATCTTTGGCACGTGCCGCAAACCAGAACATGGCCGGTTGCAGGTCGCCGCCGTTACCCGCATCAGAATAATTAAAGGGCAGACCGGATGGACCCGTCATGTTTTCCAGGTAATTCGCGGTGCTTAAAAAGCCAGGTTTCTCACTTAAGCCAAAATCTTTTCCAAACATCTTTTCAACGGCACTGATAAACATCACATTAAAACTGGTGCCGTAACCCCAGTAACCGTACCCTTCCGGGTAGGCGCCGTCCGGGCTGTAGTCTTCCATTGGCAGTTCAATAGAACCGATCGCGCGGTTGATGATGGTTTTGGCAAGTTCAGGCTGGTCCTCGTAAATGGCCATGGCGCCATAGGTCATACCGGCATTGCAGACCTGGTTCCAGTTATGCGTAACCGTTAGCCAACTGTTGTATTTCTTATCCATAGACGGCTGAAGTCCTTTGTTGAGGATCGCCGCCTTGATGGCTGTTTTTGCATCTGGCGAGAGGTCGTTGTACAGCCAGTCGTAACCGATCGCAACAGCCATGGTCATTTCGGCCACATCGAGAAAATGGGTGGGATTCCAGTCGCTAAATGCCGCAATGGTGGTCATCTCTTTTTCGGCCCGTTGCAGGTAGTCGGCCTGGTGCGTGATGCGATACGCATACGATAACAAAAAGATCCGGCGCAGTGCTTCCCGCGATACAGACAACAGGCGGCGCCCGACCTGGATGCGCTTCAATGGTTCTTGTTTTACCAGGGCATTGCACTCGGTGATGATGGCCTGTTGCAGGGAACCCAAGGTACTGTCGGCAGAAATATTTTTTCGGATGCTGG
>JBBSSY010000453.1:0-3707 GCA_038241595.1 Chitinophagales bacterium
CACCATCCTGGTCGTAATCGAAAAAGGCGGCCTGTGTACTGAAACCGGAAAAATCGAGTCCGTATTCTTTCGCCCGATCCGCATAAAATGGGACGCCATTTTTATCGATGCCTTCACAAATCAGCAACTCGTTGTGGCTGTTGAGTGTTTCATGTTTGCCAACGCGACAGATATACAGATCAAGCATACCGTCGTTATTGATATCCACCACCGAAACGCCCGTAGACCAGCCACGATCCTGAGGTATTTTTGCTGCTGCCGTATGATCGGTAAAATGAAGTTTCCCATCATTGAGAAAAAGACGGTCACCACCCTGGTTGGAAGCGAAAAAAAGATCCGTCTTCCCATCATTGTTGAAATCACCGGCACCTATACCGGCTCCGTTATAGAAATACATATACTTAAACACGTTAAAAGAATCGGTAGACGTCAGGGTGTTTGTAAAGTCAAGACCGGTCGCCTCGCTGCTCAGCACTTCAAAGGCAGGAGCTATCTTATTCGGCTGCCTGCAGGAAGAAAAAAGAACAGCCACGAGCAAGGAGCTAATTAAGAAAAAAAATAAAAACCTGCGATCATTCATAATACTTTCCGATAAAATTGATGGCTGTTAATGCGTGTCAACGGTTGAAGCGGTACATCTGTGGAAAATCATTGTTTATTAAAAACAACAGGCTATTGACATTGTTGCCCTTCAACTCGACAATATCGCGCACTTCGCCGCGTACCTGCAAACCGGATTGCTGCGCGGCCACCCAGGTAAATCCGGCCCTGCCGTTATTTAAAAAAACATCACCAAAACTGGCATCAAGCTTCTGCAGTTGAGGAGGAAAACCCGACCGGTTGCCGCCTGTTATGATATCTGCAAAACCATCGTGGTTGATATCATTCACCAGTATTGAATTGATACAGGATAACTGGCCGCGACCAGGCAGGTTCTGAATGATAAAATTACCCTTGCCATCATTCAATGCCACGCAGGAGCTGGTGTAATTATATTCTTTAATCACCGCCTTATTCAAGACAGCCGGCTGAAACAATTCCTGGATAGATTTTTTGGCGTAGTCTTCATGTTTGAGGTTTTCTTTTTTGATAAAAGGAAATTGATCCTGCAAGTCGTTTTTGAGGAAGATCGGTTTGTCTTTTCCCTCCACGGTGCGGGAAATGATTTTATCTGTCTCCCCATTTCCATCTACGTCGGCGAGCCATAATTTTACCGGGTGATCTTTGCCGGGAGCGAGGTAAAAGTTCTCACCGAAATTGCCCAGGATTAAGTCATTCCGGCCATCATTGTTGAGATCGGCGATACCGATGGACTGCCACATGCCCGACATCTCAAGGAGGTTTGTTTTCCTTTCAACAAAGCGATCGCCGTTGTAGGAGAAGATTCTTGTCGGCATCCACTCGCCCGTAATCACCAGTTCCTTTTTTCCATCACCGGTGAGATCCGCCCACGCTGCACCAGTGACCATGCCAATGTGCGCAATGTCCGGATTGTTGGTGGCCGCAACATCTTTAAAATGCCCGGTACCATCGTTCAGGTAGATGAAACTGGATGGGCTGGTTCCGTAATCACGGGGAGTGCTTCTGCCACCTACGAAGAGATCGAGGTCGCCATCGCCATCAAAATCGTTGGCCACCGCTACGCCTACATTTACGCCATTGTTCGGGAAAGCCGCACCGTCCAGGGTAAAATTACCTTTGCCGTCATTTTTAAGCAGGCGGTTTTGCATGAGGCGACTATAGGGCGGGTTATTGTTACCGCCCGGGCCAATGAATAAATCAAGATCGCCATCTCTATCTGCATCGAAAAACAATACGGCCTCATCCTCAAATTCAATAAATTGTTTAAAAATATCGGCTTCTTTTCTTTCAAACTGGCCAGCCTTATTTTGCAGGTACAAATGGCCGGGATGCCCTGCGGTTCCGCCAATGAAAACGTCTGCCAGGCCGTCCTGGTTTACATCACCGGTTGCTGCCTTTGGCCCCTCCCGGGAAAGCATTTCCGGGATGTTTCTTTCATAATAAAAATCGATGTAATCATCTTCTTTGTGTTTATCAAACACCGAAGCCACGGAATCAAAGAGCGTAGGTGTAGCCGCCAGTGGGCTGTTTAAAGTCGTTTTTATTTCAGAAGGTGAGCCACTTTGCTGACGAATGGTATATATACTATCTATTGCAGGTTTCAGGTAGTTGGAATAGGAAAGATCCGGCCACTGGATGCTCATCGAATCAATTTGTTTCAGCTGGCCAATGCCAATTACTTGTTTGTAATCGACCGAAGACTGGAAACCACGGCTGGGATATAATTCGCGGAAGAAAAGCTGCCCGCCTGCATATACACGGATTTTCGTTCCAACGGCAAAAAGGTTTTTGTCTTTGCCTTTGACGTCAACCCCGATAAAGTGATTTTTATTCTGTTCGCGTGAATGATTCTTGTAGATAAATGCCTGTTCATTTTCATTGCTGACCACCAGGTCCAGGTCGCCGTCATTGTCCAGGTCGCCATAGGCGGCCCCATTGGAGAAGGAGGCCTGGGTAAATCCCCACTCTTTTCCTTTGTCGGAAAAACGCAGGTTGCCCTTGTTTTTATACGCTTTATTCAACATGGGCGTAACCGGGATAATTTTCAGTACTTCGTCCACCTTATCTTTTTTCCCGGTGAGTACCATCTTCTGGATCATGTCGTTGGCAAAAAAGTTCATAAAATCCAGGTTCGTCACGTCTTTGTTTACGCCGTTGCAAACATAAATGTCATTCAACCCGTCGTTGTCGGCATCGAAGATCAGTGCACCCCAACTCCAGTCGGTGGCACTGACTCCGCTGTAATTGGCAATTTCAGAAAAGGTATTGTTTCCATTATTGAGCTGGAGACAGTTTTTCATAAACTGGTGGTAATAGCCTATCTGTAATTTCTTGTTATAAACATCGATGTTGTCAAAGGCGCCAAGTGTTTTCAGGCGATAGTCATCTCCAGGCAGCATATCGGTGGTAAAAATCTCGGGGTAACCATCATTATTAATGTCCGCCATATCAGCGCCCATGGATGAAAAACTGGTTTGCTGCATACATTCTTCCAGCTGATCTTTGAAGGTTCCATTCCGTTGATTGATGTATAAGTAATCCCGCTCGTACGAATCATTGGAAACGTATAAATCGGGATATCCATCATTATTAACGTCGCCTACCGAGATGCCGAGTCCGAAACTCATGAGTGAACCATGAATGCCCGCCTCCTTCGTAACTTCTATATAATGCCCGTTGTCATTGCGGTAGAGGTGGTCGCCACCGTCTTTTACAAAATCTTCAACTGGCCAGTCCTTGGCAAGCAGGTCGCGGCGGTTTGTGTACCCGAGCGTATTTAGGGGCAGCGGGCTGTTTGCGATGATAAAACAGTCAAGGTCACCATCGAGGTCGTAATCAAAAAAAGACGCCTGCGTAGCGTAGGCGGCGATGTCCAGCCCGTATTGAGCGGATGATTCTGTGAAACTGAGGTTGTGGTTGTTTATGTATAATTTATTTCGTCGCCTGCCGTCAACCATGTGCCCGGAATTACAGATATAGATGTCGAGCCAGCCATCGCTATTGATGTCTGCCATCACTGCGCCTGTACTCCACATACTATCCTGTTTCATACCCGACTTAACGGTGATATCATCAAATTGCCAGTTGCCCTTGTTCAGGTAGAGTTTGTTATCCGACATGTTTGA
>JBBSSY010000454.1:0-3695 GCA_038241595.1 Chitinophagales bacterium
GACAGTTCGATGATGTGCACCGTAGCGCCCTGTTTTGCAAATATCAAGGCGATCGCCTTGCCGATGCCGCTGCCGCCACCAGTAATCACTGCCTGTTTTCCCTCAATAGTAAACATCGTCTGTAGGTTTATAACGTAAATATCTGTTCCATAATGACCCATTTTTCGCCCGCTTTGGCATGTGGTAAGCGCTGCTGGAATGTCCACATCAGCTTCTCCCATTCCTGCACCGCCGGGTTGGCCGCATCAAGGGCGTCTTTGCGGCCTAAATCAAAATCGTCACCTGTTTCCATGATCATAAACAGGCGGTTACCAGTCAGGTAAATATCCATTACCGTGATTCCGGCGCCTGTTATGCTGCTTTTTATTGTTTCCGATACGCGCTGGTGGATCTGCCGGTATCCTGCAATTATTTCAGGATCATCTTTCAGGTCAAGGGCCAGGCAATATCTTTTCATATAATCTGTTTAAACAGTGCCGCCGCACGAATTAGCCGGGTTCTGCACGTCCCGGATGAATGGAAGTCGAGCGCTGTCACTGGCTTGTTAGAGACCCTGCCAGCTGCCGGTTGCTTAATTGGCACGGAAGGTAAAGAAATGTTGTAATCAGTGTAGCAATAAATGAACATAATTGAGTTCAACCATCATTTTTTCAATATTTTTCCTACCTTCGCAAACTCTTTAAAAGGAGACTCATGAACAGCAAGAGGGAATTTGAAATACCGTTTGTGGGGTTAAAGCCTGGGATTCATGTATATGAGTACCAAATCAATGATCAGTTCTTTCAAGATTACCAGCAACAGGATTTTAGAAATTGCAATGCCCACGTCAAATTACAACTGGATAAAAAACAGGGCTTCCTGCTTCTTAAATTTGAAGTAGGTGGAACCATCGAGGTCACCTGCGACCGCTGCGGCAACGATCTTCCCATTGATCTTTGGGATGAGTTCAACATCGTTGTCAAACTAGCCGAAGACCCCGACCTGATGAATAACCAGGAAGAAGATCCGGATGTACACTGGATATCACGCGGCGAAAGCCACCTGCATGTCTCAGACTGGATCTACGAATTCATCAACCTGAGCGTGCCGATGCAGAAAATGTGTACAGTAGATGAGATCGGCGGACCGCATTGCAATAAAGAAGTGCTTGACATGCTGGAAAAAATGAACGGAAGAGAACCATTGGCTGGAAACCCGGTATGGAAAGGACTTGAAAAATTCAAGGACCTAGATAGCTGAAAGATTCAGCGTAATTTTTTAATAAAAGTTTAAATTGTTGAGCAATGCCTAATCCAAAACGAAGACACTCGCAGCAAAGAAGCGCAAAGAGAAGGACCCATTACAAGGCAACCAGTGCTACCTTAAGTACAGACCCGGTAACTGGTGAATTACATATCCGTCATCGCGCCCACGTTAGCGAAGGCAAATTATTTTACAAAGGAAAATTAGTGGCCGAGAAATCGCCCATCAAGAAATAATTCTTCATTACCGTTTAATTCCGGATTCCAACACTAACTTTAACCGGTTGGTGTAGGGGTTTGGAATTTTTTTATTACTTCCTGCCAGCACTTATAGTGGATAACCATGAATATAGGTATCGACATGATGGGTGGCGACTACGCGCCGGAAGAAGCGGTTAAAGGGCTGACGTTATTTTTATACGAGAACGAGCGTCCTGTGAAACTGTTTCTTTTTGGTGACGAATCCGCGATTCGCCTGCTGTTGACCAAGTATTCAATGTCTGAAGCCGCTTTGGAGATCGTGCATACCGAACAGGTAATTACGATGCACGAACATCCCACCCGTGCACTAAAAGAAAAACCACATTCTTCCATTGCCCGGGGATTTTTGTACCTGGCCTCTGGTAAAATAGACGCATTTATAAGTGCCGGCAACACTGGTGCCATGATGGTTGGCGCCCTGTACAGCCTCAAACCCATCGATGGCATCCTGCGGCCAACCATTTCTACGGTTATCCCGAAAGAATCGGGCAATACCGGCCTGTTGCTCGATGTTGGCCTTAATGCAGAATGTAAACCAGAACACCTTAACCAGTTTGCCATTCTCGGTTCCCTGTATGCGTTGCATGTCCTCGGCATCAAATCACCGAAAGTGGGTTTATTGAATATCGGTGAAGAAGAAGGCAAAGGCAACCTCCTCGCGCAAGCCACTTATCTTCTGCTCAAAGCAAATCCGCACATTAAATTTATTGGAAATATCGAAGGTCGGGATGTATTGCTCGACAAAGCGGATGTGATGATCTGTGATGGATTTACCGGGAACATCATTCTTAAACTTGCCGAGTCTTTATTCGAGATCACCCACCGCAAGCAGATCGGCCAGGAATTCTTCCAGCGATTTAATTTTGAAAATTACGGCGGCACACCGGTGCTGGGCGTTTCGAAACCCGTTGTCATCGGGCACGGCATCTCGCATGGTACCGCATTTATGAACATGATCCACGTGGCCGTAAAAATGATCGAGACGGATCTCCTCAACATAATGAAGTCAGCATTTAAAACAGCATGAACGCTCATGCCGGATTCGTTCATTCATAGAGTTAATATTCATGTTTGACCTCATTTCCTCCAGCCGCGATTTGTTTAAAAGCATGCATACTGGCCTGTTGATATTTTGCATCGGTTACGCCGGACTGATCGTTTTTCTCAACTACCGCTTCGGCCTCGAACCAAGGATCCTCTATCACATTCCCAACCGCTTTATTCGGTTCGCCGGTTATTATTCGGTATACCTCGCGGCATTTGCCGTACCGTATCTATTCCTTTACCTGGCAAAGGGCAAAGAAATCAACGAGACGCGCTTCCTGCTGCTCATGGTATTGATCGCGCCGGCCATTTTTGCACTAAAAGTAAATTTTACCGGCGTTGTGCAGGCAGTCCAGGCTTGTATTCCGGGGCCACAAGGCCGCTACGTAGCCATCCTGTGTAACCTGCCTTCGCGATTGATCGTCGTGGTGGTTCCGTTGCTGCTGATCTGGACATTCGGCGGTTATGTGAAACCGTTTTTTGGTGTTACGCTGGCGGGATTTAACTGGAAGCCATATGCGCTGATGTTGTTGTTCATAGTCCCGCTCATTGCGTGGGCTTCGACACAGCACGATTTTCTGCAGACCTATCCGAAGCTGAGGCAGGTTGCGTTTATCCACCAATACACAAACCGTCCATGGTTACATAACCTGCTTTTTGAAATTTCCTACGGGATGGATTTTATCACCATCGAGCTATTTTTCCGTGGTTTCCTCGTACTGGCCTTCGTGCGTTTTGCCGGCGTAGATGCGATCTTGCCTATGGCGGTATTTTATTGCAGCATCCACTTTGGAAAACCCCTGGCGGAGTGTATTTCTTCGTTCTTTGGTGGCTTATTGCTGGGGGCCGTCGTGTATAAAACCGGCAACATCGCTGGCGGGCTCATGGTGCATCTGGGCATCGCGTGGATGATGGAAGGCGGTGCTGTGGCTGGTTTAAAGTTTAAAGTTTAAAGTTTAAAGTTGGTTCTACGCGCGGATTGATCTTTACCTTCAGGTCACCTACTAGATCCCACCCAACCATTAAAGAATCGCTCCCGGCCTCTAAAACCACAGGTTATCATTTAATTATCTGAATCCCAGTTAAATTATTCACCCAATTCGTCAAATTCAGTGAATTCTGCCTCCGGCAATTCATTCCGCGCACAAA
>JBBSSY010000455.1:0-3686 GCA_038241595.1 Chitinophagales bacterium
ATCTCCGGTAGTTCCGAAAAATCACGGTATTCTATTTCCGGCAATTATTATAAGCAGGACGGGATCATCTTTAACTCCGGCACGCAGCGCGGTTCCATTCGTTTAAACATGGACCAGGATGTGAACAGCTGGCTGACCATTGCAGAGAATGTAACGCTGTCAAGAAGGGAGTTGTTCCAGGTGCCCGTCGAAAACGGGTCAAGGGGAAACACCGTATTTACCGGCGCGCTCTCCGCCCCTCCCACCCTGTCGCCGTACGATTCCCTGGGCAGAATCAGGCGCGTTGAACAATTCTACCCGTTCACGGATCCGACCGATATGCGCAACCCGCTGATCTACGACAAGCCGTACAAAAACCGCACGTTTTCAAATTCCATCCTGACCAATACCTCTTTCACCATCAAGCTGATGGAAGGGCTTTCATTGAAAAGCCTCGTCGGGCTCGAATACGAGACAAGTACCAACAACACGTTCTCGCCGATCATATTTGCCAGTGACCGGGGCGGTGCATCTGCTTCGCAAACGTATTTTAATTCTTTCCTGAATGAAAATACGCTGGCCTACGCAACGAAAATAAATGACAATCAAAATCTTGATGTAACGGCAGGTTTCACCTATCAAACCAATGTAAATTCTAACTCCGGCATTTCTGTAGCCGGGTTCCCAAATAACATTACGCAGGATTTCAGCCTGGGTACTGCCTCCACCATTAACCCGCCAACCTCGGGCATTTCCGATTGGAAACTGGTGTCTTACCTTGGCCGGGCCAACTACTCCATCAATGGTAAATATTACCTGACGGCAAGCGTGCGTGCGGATGGTTCGTCCCGTTTTGGTAAAGACAATAAATGGGGCGTGTTTCCCTCCGGCGCGGTGGCATGGCGCGTTTCAGACGAAGCATTCATGAAAGACAGCCGGGTGATCAGCAACCTGAAACTCCGCTCCAGCTACGGCATCACCGGCAATACGGCGCTGTCTCCCTACCAGTCACTCGATCGCTTATCGGGCGTTCGGTACATAGATGGCGGACAAGCCGAAAGCATCGGTTTCGCACCGGTGGGCATCGCCAACAGCGCCCTCAAATGGGAAACAACCGGTCAGTTCGACATCGGCTTCGACCTCGGTCTCCTGCACGACCGCATCTCGGTCACCTTCGATTACTACAAGAAAAACACGACCAACCTGCTGGCTTCCGTCCCATTACCACCGTCTGTTGGCTTCGGCGCTATTTTGCAGAACATCGGTGAAATCGAAAACAAGGGGTATGAATTCAGCGTATCCGCCAACATCTTCACCACCGGGTTCAAATGGGACATCATGGCACAGATCTCTACCAATAAAAACGAGGTGCTGAAACTATCCGGCAACCGCGACATCGTGGCCACCGGTTTCCTGTCTGGCCTGTCGGGGTATAATATTGCCCGCGTAGGTCTTCCGCTGGGTATGTTCTACGGGTACACCGAAAACGGATTGAATGCACAGGGCCTCATCAATTACGTAGATATGAATAAAGACAACCTGATCACGCCGGCAGACCGCGTGATCATGGGCAATCCCAATCCTGACTTCATCTTCGGATTCAATAATAATTTCTCCTTCAAAAATTTCGACCTGAATATATTCTTCGAGGGTGTATCCGGTAACGATATTTTTTTCCAAACGGGTTACACCAACCTGAATTCCTTCCAGCTCGGACAAAATCAGCTCGAAGATATTTACGGCAACTACTGGACGGCAGACAACCCCAACCCAAATGCCAAATACCCGAAGATCAGTGCTGCCACGCAGATGCTGGCTTCCAACCGCTTTATGCAGGACGGCAGCTACCTCCGTATGAAAACGTTGCAACTGGCGTATAACCTCCCGGTTAAACCGCTTGGACTGCGCTGGTTCAGCCGGGCACGCATTTATGTAAAAGCGAATAACCTGCTGACCTTTACCAATTATGTCGGTCTTGACCCCGATGTAAATACCACCGGCACCGACTCACAGGATGTGGGCCAGCGGCTGAGTGTGGGTACAGATACAAACGGTTATCCCAACGCGAAGATCTATGCAGCGGGCATTCAACTCGATTTTTAAGTTTTAAACGAACGACTCATGAAAAAGGCATTCATTATTATACTTTCTGCCGTCACTTTATTTTCCTGCAAAAAAACGCTGGAAGAATTGCCAAAAAGTTTTATCAGCAAAGCGAACTTTTACCAGACGGAAGCGGATGCGCAGGCGGCCATCCGCGGCGTGTATTCGTCATTTGGTACCGATTATTACGGGATCACGTACTACCTGTTTGTGGTGCTGCATTCGGATTATGCCAATGGTCGCGGATCGCAGGCGCCGATCACTTTGTTTGACCGCCAGCTTGACCAGACAAACATCGACCGCGCCACGGCCAACTGGTCCACCCTGTACCAGGCCATCAACCGGGCCAACTCGGTACTGGGCAATGTGCCAAATATAGCGGCCATCGGTGCGGATGTAAAAACAAGGATTTTGGCAGAAGCGCATTTTCTGCGCGCCATGGCGTATTTCAACCTCGTACGGGGCTGGGGCAAAGTGCCCATTAAAACCACGGAGAGCGATAACATCAGTGCCATCGCGGGCACACGTGAACCGGAAGCGAAAGTGTATGAGTTGATCATCGCGGATGCGCTGGCCGCCGAAAAGGACCTGCCGGAAACCGTAGCCGATCAAACCGGCCGCGCCTCGAAATACGCGGCAAAAATGTTACTGGCGCAGGTTTACTTAACCCAGGAGAAATGGAGCGATGCCGCTACCAAGGCCAATGACGTGATTGCCGCCAGCCGGTACACCCTGGTACCGGTACGCGTTCAACAAGACTTCTATAAGATCTTTGCAACGGTCACCAATTCGGAAGACATCATGTCGGTGCACCATTCCGATACGCGCCAATCGCAGATCCCTACTTATGAACACCGGCCGAACACACCGCCGTATAATTACAGCAGCGGTGGCAATTTCGCGTGGCTGCCAAACCTTAACTCGTTCATTGGCAGCAGCTGGAACGACAAGGACCTGCGCAAATCATTTAACCTGTACACTAAATACGTAAATGCAGCCGGTGACAGTGTTGCCCTGCCGGCGGCCTCCCCCATCCTCTTTAAAAAGTTCATAACTTCCCCGCAGGGTTTTGGCAATTACAGCGTGCCGATTTATCGTTACACCGAAGCCTTTCTTATCTATGCAGAGGCGGCAGATATGGCCGCAGGCGCACCGAGTGCGCTCGCGCTGGAGCGTTTGAACATGATCAAAAGAAGGGGCTATGGATATGATGCGGCCACGGTGTCGCCTGTTGACTACCCGGCAGGTATGAGCAAGGATGCTTTCCGCGACGCAGTACTTACCGAACGAGGGTACGAATTTATCCTGGAAGGCAGGCGCTGGTGGGACCTGAAAAGAACCGGCCGCGTAAAAACGGCCATGCAGGCAGCAGGCAGAACGTTTAGTGATGCCCGTTTGCTATGGCCCATCCCCACCGAAGAGATCAACAACAACCCGTCGTTGACAACCGCCGATCAAAACCCCGGTTATTAATCCATAAATATTCTATATGAAAAAAATTGCGGTGGTATTTCAACTCCTTTGTGTTCTAGTCAGTTTCCAATGCGGCAATAAGCCGCAGGCCGATAAAAACAGTTACGAAGCCGACATCATCATTTATGGCG
>JBBSSY010000456.1:0-3677 GCA_038241595.1 Chitinophagales bacterium
GTGCCGTAACCAACAACCACTACTTCACCCATGGAAGCGGCTTCTGTATTCAAAGTAACATCGATCACCGTTCTTCCCTTTAACGGAACTTCTTCAGAGTTATACCCGACAAACGAAAATACAAGGATTGCATTTCCATTGGTTACCGGCAATATAAAGTTTCCGTTAACATCTGTTGACGTACCCCCGGGATTATTTTTTATACCAATACTTACTCCATTCAGAGGTTCTTTGGAAGCAGCCAGCACTTTCCCTTTGACAATAATGTTTTGTTGCGATTGCGAGATCGTTGAGGAAAATAAAAAGAAAACAGTTAAGAGAAAAGCAATTAGTTGGTTTGGTTTCATACAATTTTTTTATCTAACGATGAGGCTAATTTTGCAAAGATAGGTAGGAATAAATTTGGTATCCCGAATAACTTAAGAAACAGAGAGTATTCAGTCGTTTTACAACTGATTTCAAATTCAGAAGGCCTCACTGAGTACGGTTGCACTTCCTCTCCGGGACACTGTCGCGATTTTTGATTTGATTATTTGTTCTTTTCTTTATTATAAATAGCAATTTTATGGGTACGTAATAAATATGCCGATTTTGTATTGTTTCCTTCCATATAAAATGTAATGGCACGTGAAGGCTGCTCCGGCATATGACAATCTATACAGTTGCTCTTTATTTCATTAAGTGCTGAAGCGTCTGTCGTAAAATCGTGTTGTGTGTTTGGATGACAACTCATACATTTTTCTGAATACGCTTTTATATTGTTATCAGTATTTCGATGAGCATCGTGGCACGTATTACACGTAAGTAATTGGTTTGCGATAAAACATTTGCTTTCCGATAAAAGCTGGAATTGGTTGCCATGCACGTCAATACCATTGTCGCCGGTTTTTGACAGGTCCCAGGGTGAATAAAATTTGGAAAGCGTATCACCCGGCCTGAATGTAAACGTAGAAATTTCTTTTATTTTGTCATTGCCCGAATGACAGACGGCACATTCATCCAGTTTCTGCTGCCTGTTTAACGAATGCTGCGTCACAATATACTTTGCTATTTTTATTCCGGCATTTGCCAGGTGAAATTTCACGTGATCTGCCGCGGGCCCATGACATCTTTCACAATCGATTCCATAAACAAGCGATTTTTTATCCAGAGTCTCTTCGATAACACCTGCAGTCATTGTCAGCTTGCTGTCGATGTACGAACTATGGCATTCGTAGCAATTCTTCCCGATAACCCTGTTAAAGTTTATTTGTGTTGGAGAAAAGCCAGGGCTTGATCCCCAGCTTTTCACTGAATGATAATAAGAGACAGGCAGCTCAAATGTTTTATTGCCAGCCCAGTATAAAAAAGTTTGCGCACGTTTCGATCCAAAGGTGATATCAAGCCGATGCGCTTCAATTTGTTTTCCATCCACATAAACCACCTGGAACACACCACTGTCTCTCTTTTCCACCAAAATTTTTGTTTGTGGGTTGAATGTAAAAGCATTTTGACCAGGGTTTAGGTTTCCGAGGATATCTTTTTCCACAGTCGGTCTCATCGCATTATAATGGTTGGTAGCTATAACAGAATCATAGACGGTTTGATGGCATTGCCTGCAGGTGGAAGATCCTGCGTATGCGTATCCTCTCGCGTCGGCACTTTTTTCGGGCGGGTCAATACATTCGGATAATAACATAATCATGCTAGCGATGGCACAGAACAATATGAAAGACTTCCTGTATCTCATTACCTGGGATTATCCAACTGTAAAAGTATTTCTTTTGCAGGTTATGCCGCTGCTTTAAAATTGTCGCATAAAAAAACTACCCGTTATGCAACCGGGATTCCTGCGCTGATAAAGTAAACCTGATAATTAATTTAAGCGTAGAATAGTGATAATTAGTCCTTCCTAAGTCCTGAAGTTTAACGCTTCCAAAATAATCGAACAGGCTTCTACGATTTCATCCTCCGTAATGATTAGCGGCGGCGCGATGCGCATGCAATGCGGGGCAAATAGAAACCAGTCGGTAAGCAAGCCAATTTGCAGGCAGCGGTCAATCACCTTTTTATTGGTAGCGAAATCATCGAATTCGATGGCCATCAGCAGTCCTGCCGATCGAACGGCACGGATGGCCGAATGTTGCAGCAGCTTATGAAACAGCGCTTCTTTTAGTTTCACCTCGCCGAGCCATTTCTCATTCAGTAATACCTGCATGGCGGCGAGACCAGCCGCACAACTAACCGGGTGGCCGCCGAATGTAGTAATGTGCCCAAGCACCGGGTCGGCAGACAATGCCTGCATCAGGTTGCGGGAGGCTATAAAAGCGCCGAGCGGCATGCCACCGCCCAGGGCTTTTCCCAGGAGTATCATATCCGGAACCACGTCGTATTGTTCAAATCCCCATAGCGATCCCGTTCTGCCAAAGCCAGCCTGGATCTCGTCTAGAATTAACAACGCGCCCATTTCTTTACAGCGTTGCTTCAACATCACCAGCCAGTTTACAGCTGGCAGGCGCACCCCGTTTTCCGCCTGCACCGTTTCGGCGATCACACAGGCTGTGCGTTCGGTGATCATATCGATTGATTCGATCAAATTGTACTCCAGGTGCAGCACATCCGGCAGCAGCGGCCGGTAGGCATTGCGCCAGTATTCGTCGCCGATGATGCTTAATGCACCCTGCGTGGAACCATGGTATGAATTCTTGAAAGCAATGATCTGTGTTCGATTGGTGACGCGTTTCGCCAGTTTCATAGCACCCTCTGTCGCTTCCGCGCCCGAATTGGTAAAGTATACCGAATCAAGTGTCGCCGGGAGGTGTTGCGCCAGCAGCGAAGCATAACGTACCTGCGGCGACTGAACGATCTCTCCATACACCAGCAGGTGCAGGTAGGCATCTGCCTGCTCCTTGATCGCAGTCACTACGGCCGGGTGCCGGTGTCCGGTATTGCACACGCTGATGCCACCGATTAGGTCGAGGTAATTTTTGCCATGCACATCGAAAAGCCTTGTCCCCTCCGCTTGTACGATTTCCAGGGCGATCGGCTCAGGCGATGTTTGCGCCACGTGGCGTAGAAAAAGTTCACGATTATTCATAGCGGTTTACAGCAATAAACGGAGGTGCAGCTGCGCCTGCAAAGAACGGAAACAAATAGCAGGCCGCTCAAAAACAAGATGGATATTTGTAGCAGTATTTTACGGTTATGTGTTGTAAGTTACAGCTAAACAACTTTAAACTATAAACCATAAACTTTAAACTATTCATATGCCAGTGATTTTACCCGTTCACGGTGTTCTGCCTCATTTTGGGGAGGATTGTTTTATTGCGCCCAACGCCACCGTAGTGGGTGATGTGGTACTGGGTTCGCAATGCAGTGTCTGGTTCAACGCGGTTGTACGTGGCGACGTAAACAGCATCCGCATTGGCAACAAAGTAAACATCCAGGATGGCGTGGTGATCCACGCAACCTATCAACGCACGAAGGTGGTGATCGGCGACAATGTATCCATCGGGCACAATGCCATCATTCACGGATGTACGTTACACGACAATGTACTAGTCGGCATGGGCGCCATCGTGATGGACAATGCTGACATCGGAAGCAACTCCATCATTGCTGCTGGCGCCGTCATCCTCGAAGGCACCCGCGTAGAACCGGGTAGTATTTATGCCGGTGTACCCGCTGTAAAAATTAAA
>JBBSSY010000457.1:0-3675 GCA_038241595.1 Chitinophagales bacterium
GTCGCGGATAATACTTTCTACCAGCGCAGCGCCTGCAGCACCTGGTGCGTACCAGGCCGAAGTGCCGATCAGTTTGGTCAGCGTGGCGCCGCCTACCATCGTATCGGCCACAATCTGTTTCTGCTGTTCTTCCGAAAGAAACCTAGTTACCGGAACGCTGTTCCAGGTGGCGGAGCGGATCAGGGGAATCATGGTGGTATCGCCATGCCCACCAACCACGATGGCGTTGAGGTCGTTCGGAGAGCAGTTGAGTGCCTTGCTCAGGTAACATTTAAAACGGGCACTGTCTAGCGCGCCACCCATACCGATGATTTTATTCTTGGGAAGGCCACTGCCCTTCAGCGTGAGATAGGTCATCGTATCCATCGGGTTGCTTACCACCACGATGATGGCGTCGGGCGAATGTTTCAGGATGTTGTCCGTTACGCCTTTTACAATGCCAGCGTTGGTGCCGATGAGTTCTTCGCGCGTCATCCCCGGCTTGCGAGGAAGACCGGAGGTAATTACCACCACATTACTGCCGGCGGTTTTACTATAATCGTTGGTACTGCCGGTGATCCGGGTATCAAAGCCCAGCAATGCCGCGGTCTGCGTCATGTCAAGGGCCTTTCCTTCGGCGATGCCTTCTTTAATGTCTAACAACACGAGCTCTTCAGCCAGTTCTTTGCGGGCGATGTTATCGGCACAAGTAGCGCCAACGGCTCCGGCTCCAACTACGGTAACTTTCATCAGAAATAATTTGAATGGCGAAGCAACCTGTACACAACCCGGGACTTTGTATTACGGCGACTTCATGAAAATTTAATGATAATGCGTCCCGGACGCATTAGTGTCGCTCATCTATTCACCGGAATATATGAGCGCGCCCTAAAGGTAGTGTCGGTAAAGGACAGAATCAAAACTTTGAATGGAACATGCCTAATATCTAATAACAGCGATGGCTCCACCAGGGGAAAGCTAACTGCCTGTTTTAAACGCTTTGACGATCTTCATTACCGGGGTGGTTCCTTCAAAGGTGGTGATCAGTTTCCCTTTTTTATTATACAGGGCCATGAACGGAAGATTCTTGATCTTGTAGAAGGGTGGCATGAAGAAGCGCGTATCGCGGCCCATCTTGATATTTGAATACTTCGACATACCGTAGGCCTGGTAAAACTTTATCATCTCGTCAAACGGCTGATAGGTAGCCATCAGGATCTCCACATCTTTGAAGTCGTTGAAACTGGCCAGCATGCTGTCTGTCTGGTGTTTGCAATGATCACAGTCCGGACTGAAATACATGATCATCGTATTTTTATTTTTCTTCAGGTTGTCACGGGTGATGCTGGTGCTGTCCGTGTTCAACAACGTAAAAGTTGGAATGGTTGGATACCTCAATGCACCAGCCGGCATACTGTCAGACTGTGCCAATCCATGTATCGTGAAGCCCAAAAGTAGAATGTAAACGAAGATTGTTCTCACCGGTTAATATTTGGTATTAAAGGTAACCGCGTAATTATTCATTCAGTCAATTTTTAAAATAAAAATTTGTTATTAGCTGGGGATTTGATGTAAGAAACTAATGATTCGGAAGTGTTTAAGCAGGATTTGGGTTCGATTCTCCCCAGGCCGGCAATTACAAACATTCCCGGTGACAATAAAATAAGCTCTAGGATCTTTGACCGAGCGGAAAAGTATCAAAAAAAGAAGGACGCAACAAATGACAACTGATAGCTGCCGGCTGATGGCTAACAGCTCATAGCCGACAGCCGATCGCTGAAGGCTATTTTATTTTACACCATCTAATTCCCTACCTTTGCCCTCCCTAAAAATAAAGTTATGGCAACTACAGCAGACATGAGCCGCGGCCTGATTCTTAAACTGGAAGACAGTTTGTATTCGGTGGTGGAATTCGGGCAAAACAAAACCGCCCGGGCGGGTGCAAAGATATGGGCTAAATTAAAAGGTGTTGACAATGCGCGTTCAATCGAGCATACTTGGAACAGTGGCGACAATATCTACCCGATACGTGTTGAAAAAAAGCCATACCAGTTTCTCTATAAAGACGACAGTGGATATAATTTTATGGATAATGAAACTTTCGAACAGATCCTGCTGAATGAAAACATGATCGATGCACCACAGTTCCTGCGCGATGGCCAGGAAGTTACGGTATCGATCAACACCGATACCGACCTCCCGATGAGCGTAGAACTTCCTGATAAGATCGTCGTGCTGGTTACATACAGCGAACCGGGCATGCGTGGCGATACCGCTACCCGCACCCTGAAACCGGCAACGGTTGAAACTGGCGCGACCGTTATGGTACCCTTGTTTGTAAATGAAGGAGAGCTGATCCGTGTGAACACGAAAACCGGTGATTATGTCGAAAGGGTCAAGGAATAACCCTGCTATCTGCGCCAGTTTTTATAGAAGACATTTTAAGAGGTTATATCATCAATAGGTATCCCTTTATTGATTTTTCGTAATAAGATTGATATGTAGATTTTCTCGTTGGAATTCATATCTTAGCCCTCCATTACTACACTCAAGGTAAATTGATTATTATGGATTTCAAACAAATACAGGAACTGATCCGGATGATTAATAAATCCAATATCGGGGAAGTAGTCATCGAAGAAAAAGGTTTTAAGGTGGTCATCAAGCAAAAACAGGATGCAACGGTTAACCAGATCATGTCGGCGCCGGCTACCGTGTATGCGCAAGCGCCTGCCCAACTAACCCCACCTCCATCTGATCCGGCACCTGGCGGCGATAAATCCAAAACGGCTGCTGAGCCGGTGGCTTCCAACCTGGTGATGATTAAAAGCCCGATGATCGGCACATTCTACCTGAGCCCTTCCCCCGACAAACCAGCATTTATACATGTTGGCGACGAAATAACCTCCGGGAAAGTGGTTTGTATCATAGAAGCAATGAAACTATTTAATGAAATAGAAAGTGAAATAAAGGGCAAGATTGTAAAAATACTGGCCGACGATGCTTCACCCGTAGAATATGACCAGCCCCTGTTTTTAGTTGACCCCGCATAAAAGCGCAAATAAGTCAATTTTATCAAGCAACGGAAAGATGTATATTTCTCCGCCAGATGTGCGAATTGGCTTCTTTTTTTAGGTGCACGTTAAGCTGCCCCTTATTTACTGTCAAAAAGATTAGATGTTCAAAAAAATATTAATTGCCAACAGGGGGGAAATTGCCCTTCGTGTGATAAGGACCTGCAGGGAGATGGGCATTAAAACGATTGCAGTGTATTCCACTGCTGACAAAGACAGTCTCCACGTAAAATTTTCGGATGAAGCCGTCTGCATCGGTAAACCAGCCAGTTCTGATTCATACCTTAATATCCCGCATATCATGGCGGCCGCCGAAATTACCAATGCCGATGGCATTCATCCGGGCTATGGTTTCCTGGCAGAAAATGCCAAATTTGCGGAGATCTGTGGCGAGCATGGCATCAAATTTATCGGCCCGACACCGGGCATGATCAGTGCTATGGGTGACAAGGTTACCGCCAAAGAAACCATGATCCGTGCTGGTGTACCGGTGGTGCCGGGCGGCGAAGGCTTGCTGGCCAGCATCGAGGACGCCAAACGCTCGGCCAGGGACATCGGTTACCCGGTCATCATCAAAGCAACCGCCGGTGGCGGTGGAAAAGGCATGCGCGTGGTTTGGGAA
>JBBSSY010000458.1:0-3656 GCA_038241595.1 Chitinophagales bacterium
ATTGTTCTTATTGATGATCATCAGGTACTGAAAGGGCTGGCTGTATTCCATGCGCACGAGGTTGTCTTTTTTAAACCAGAATTTCCCCCTCGAGGTGATTTTTTCAGACAACATGCTCAGGTTTTTTTCTTGCACGAAATCACTTTTGATCGAATTTGTTTTCCTGGCCGCGACCGAAAATCGCTCCCGGAACGCCGGCATGTCGGCAAGCGGTTTAAAGCCCGCATGCTGCGACATGCACAACATGGCCTGCGTCGCCAGCACCATCGTTACAATAAATCTACGCATACGGTTTCAGTTTACACATTTTATCGAGCCGTACAATTACATAACCGGTGGCATGCAGGTGCCTGATTAACCCGGGCAAAATGTCAACCGTTGTTTTGCTGGTGTCATGAAACAGGATGATTGCACCCGGTTTAATTGCCTTCTTTACCTTCTCTAACAACTTATCTTCGTTTTTGATCACCGTATCCATCGACCGGATGTTCCAACCCACAGGTGTGTAGCCACCCCGTGCAATCGCCTTCGCCAGGTTGGGGTTGGTGACGCCATAGGGCGGCCGAAATAAGGTCGGTGTCAGTCCCGTGACCAGTTTGACGGCCTTGTCCGCCATCCGCAGGTCTGCGAGGATTTTTTGTGTCGAAAAAAAATCAAACAAGAAGTGATGTGAGTAACTGTGGTTGCCGATCACATGCCCCTGGTCAGCCATCTTTCGAAGCATCGCCTCGTTGCCCGGGATGTTTTTGCCGATGCAAAAAAAAGCGGCCTTCACCCTATGTTCCCACAACAGTTTGAGGATGGCGGGCGTATGGGCACCCGCCGGACCATCGTCGAAACTCAACGCGATTTCTTTCCGCGAGGTCTCCGCAGAACAAATGACCGGTATAAAAAAATTGGAGCCAATATAGTAACAGCCGTAGAAAATGATCCCGGAATAGGCCACCAGGACAAGCAAATACCAGGTGACAGGTATATCCAGGAAGACTTCGCCAAGGATGGTTAGCAGGGCAACAGTGGCGAAAACGATGTTGGTAATACGAAATGTCAGCATGCAGCAAGCAATATCAGGGAATGATGGATTTGGTTTGAATGATTATACACCAGTATTTTTTTAGCGGGCGCAGATGCAATTCCGGTCTGTTGCATCGCCGCGGGTATGGTGCCCGTTTTTAAAATATTGGCAGCGAGCCAGCAGGCAAACGAAGACGCGGTGGGATATTCACCACACAAGTGTTTAAACTGCGCTTGTTCCTTACCGTGAAATATTGTTTTCGTTAACTGGTCGTATACCACATCACCACGTGCATCCCCATTGCGGCCGGTGATCACGAGGTCGATGTCGGCGGGCATACAATCATGCAACCGCAGGAACGAAACAATTTCGTTTTCAATCACCTGCTGGTTACCAGGTTTGTAAAACGTATGCAGTCCTTCCAGTACGGCGTAATCAGCATCGCCTGGCTCAGCCGACATCAGAAAAAAAGTCGCCCCCTCACCCGCGATCGTGCCCTTGCCCGTTGCTGGCAGTATACCCAGATTGGAAACAGGATCTTTTTTATATAAATCGAAACGACTGAGGATGGCATGGCTGGCATCGGTAATTTCGTCTACACTGCCCGTTAGTACGTCCGTTGCTTCTCCTTCTTCCAGGTACATCAACGCATCCAGCAACGCGCTCTCGAATGAAAAACCCCGGTGAACATATGTATTGTTGTACTCTCGACACCCCAGTACCAGCGCGATCTGCGCGCCGACCGTATTGTGTGTGGACTGTATAAAAGCGGTGGGTGTCAGCATGTCTTCCTGTTGTTCCACCAGTTTACTCAAAAACATCCCGGTATCTTCCAGGCAGCCATAGGCCGTGCCGGTGATGATGGCTCCCGGCTTTGTGATGCCCCCCTCGCGCAGGCATTCCATCGCCGCGGCTGCACCCATGCGGATAATGCGGCTCATCCGCCGGAGATACTTCGGGTCGAGCACGTGCTTATAGTCAGGTTCAATGCAGGAAAGCCGGTTGCGCTCATAGGCAACGGCCTCTGGCAGGAATGCCGGGTGTCCGAAAGTTTTTTGGGGGGAGATATTTCCTGTAGCGCGGATAAATGCCTTCATCTTAGTTTTTTGACAGGATCAGTGATGAACAGTTTCCGCCGAAACCAAAGGAGTTGGACAATACATGCCGAAGCGGTACATGTGAGTGGTAGCAGGTTTCCGGCGTAAAGGGCAGCTCCTTCATCGGTGTCTCAAAACGCAGGTTGGGATAAACAATGCCGTTGCGAAGCGCGAGCGCCGAGAATACCGCTTCGATGCCGCCACACGCGCCCAGGGTATGCCCCGTGAATGATTTGGTGGAGCTGAGTGGCGGATAGGTGGGATCGAATAGTCTTTTTATCGCGGTGCCTTCAGCAATGTCGTTGTTCTGGGTGCCGGTACCGTGCAGGTTGATGTAATCGATGTCCGCCGGCGTTAAACCGGCCTTCTTCAAGGCACCGCTCATGGCCAGAAATGAACCCACTCCTTCCGGCGAGGAAGCCGTTTGGTGGTAGGCATCATTGGCATTGCTGTATCCGGATACCATTCCGTACGGCTCCTGCCTGAGCATGTCGGCAACCCGTTCCGAAACCAGGACCACGTACCCCGCGCCCTCCCCCAGGTTCAGCCCGCGGCGGTATTCGTCAAAGGGTTGGCAAAATTGCCGGTCGAGAATCATAAGCGTATTAAAACCATTCAGCGTAAACCGGGTCAGCGCATCGGTACCACCTGCTACCACTACATCCAGCGTACCCCGCCTGATCAGCCGCGTGCCCAGGAATATGGCATTGGCAGAAGAAGAACAGGCGGTACTGACGGTCGTAATATAATGACTGATGCCCAGCCGGTCAGCCACCAGTTCGGTCACGGTGCCACACTCATGATCGATGACATCCCGCAGTTTTCCCTGCCGATGATCCTGCAGGAAGGTTTGATAAAAATTTTCAGTCTTGTCCATACCACCCACCGTATTGGCCGAGATAAAACCGGTGCGCAAGGTGCCCGCGGCTTCAAGCCCGGCGTCGGTCAACGCTTCGCGGGCCGCAACCAGGCTGAGCAACGCCGTGCGGCTCGTACTCACCGGCATGCCAACAAGGTGTGCGAGTTGTTCATTGTCCTGTTTTACTTCTGCCACGGGTATCTGATGCCGGTGTACCGACTCCAGGTACCGGATCTCCCCCATACCGGCCGCGCCGGCTTCTAACGAAGCCAGGTTTTCCTGCACATTGTTACCGATCGCTGAAATAACACCTACGCCCGCAATATAAACCGATGCGTACATCTAGGCGGTTTTGGGCTGGTGTTCACGGATATATGCTGCCATCGTTTTCACGGTGCGGAACACTTTCGGCCCATCCTCGGCATTGGACAATTTGATCCGGTATTGCTGCTGTAGCAGTACGATCAGTTCCAGTGCATCAATAGAGTCTAGACCGAGACCGTCCACAAACAATGACTGGTCATCGCCGATGTCTTCCGGTTTGATGTCCTGCAGGTTCAGTTGACTGATGATCTGTACCTTCAGATCCTGTATAAGCTTATCCATGATTCAAGTGATATATTTTGTCAATTATTTCTGGAATAAATAACCGGGGATACCCGGTTGCCATATCTGCTTGCTTTAA
>JBBSSY010000459.1:0-3654 GCA_038241595.1 Chitinophagales bacterium
AATTATATCATTGTCCTGTTGGGCGCACACCTATCTATCTTTTCATAATGACTATGGGTCCAGGGCCTAGTTTCTTCAAAATTAGATATTCATTTAGATATGATTAACTCATTAAAGTCGAAACAACTTTTTGGCGTTTTCATACAATAATTTACGAACAATTTTTTTATCAGGCACCAATTTGCGGACTTCTGCAATATCCATCGCCCCGGCACAACCTGCAGATGCCAGCCCGCTTGGATCCTCGCAATCACTGCCATACACCAGTTTATCCTGGTGCCGTTCAAGAAACAACTTTGCATGTCCTTCATCCCGCGTAAGGGCGTTCAATCCCGATCCGGCGGAGAGATCGCCATACATATTCGCGTAGTCACTGAGATACCGATCAGTAATTCCCCCGGCAGTAACCGGACCTTTTGGATAAAGCATGGATTGGTCAGCATGGTTTTTATCAATATTGGCCCACCAGGTTTGCGCATGCCCGATGAAATTTACTTTCGGAAATTTCTCCAACATCTTATAAAAGCGCTCGAAGCCATAATTATACATTTTATACTGCCAATGCATCAGCACCGGAACATTGTAGTTTTGCGCCAGCTGGTAAATCTTTTGCATCTCGGGAGAATCACATTCCACGCCGAATTTTAACTCACCAATAATTACCGCGCCCAATTTCAAATATTTTTCAATCTCGTATAATGCATCCGGTGAGTCGGGGACCGCACAGGCACCAAACTTAAATTCCTTTTTGTGTTCTTTTGCAAACAGGTAGCACTCCGCATTGCCCCCCGCTTGTGCCTGCAGCCCGTTAGATACCCCCATATGGGTAGATGCCGAATTTCCAGGACGCCCGGAAGGTAAAAGAATAGTGGTCGTGACACCCATTGCTCGCTGGTGAGCGAGCAGTTGCTCATCCGTTCGCGCATGGTAGTGTATATGCTGGTGAATATCTATAACCGGCTCGGCGTTGATGTCAGAATATGCCGGGATTCCCGCAACACTGTTCAGTTTCAACGTTGTTCCGATCATAAAAATGCCGGTACCGGCTATAAATTTACGACGGGAAGTATTCTTTATTGGCGTACTCATGATATTAAAATATTAGCGGTGAAACTTAAAATTACGACCATCGTATGTCCGTTAACGATAGTATTAATAAACATCATTTACCAGTTCTTGGGAAGTGCCAACGACCACACATCGTTTACAAGTGGTGGATTCATTCCACCGGCTATCCAGATTTTATCCTGGAAAACAAATGCGGACGGTTCGTGCCGTTCCTTCCACACGGCCGCGGACTTAAATTGTGTCCATTCATTGCCATCTTTTGAATACCATACATCCGACCAATTCTTGTAAGGATTATTTGACCACCCGCCCATTACCCAGATCCGGTCACGATACACCACTGACGAAAACCACAAGCGCTCATGCCAGGGTGCTGATTTGCACACCAGCGTCCAGTGGATACCATCGTCCGAGCTCCAGACATCATTATCCGCACGATATTCCGGAACATAATTGCCACCACCAAAAACATATATTTTTCCATTCAGCACGGCCGCCTGGTGATAGGCCCGTGGTGGCCATCCTGCATCCGCCGTAGCAAGTGTCCAATCCTTTCCGTTAGATGAATACCACACATCGCTTTTGAGGCTTTTTTTATCACCAAAATAATAATCCTCCGTTCCGCCAAGCAGCCATATTTTCCCCTTGAATTCCACTACAGCCGCAGCAAGGCGCGGCGTCCAGGAAGCGCCCTTTTTCTCTAACTTCCATCGCACACCATCCTTTGAAGACCATACATCATTACTGGCGGAATGTCCTTCAAGACGACCATTATACCAACCTCCCATCATCCACAATTTTTTCTTAAAAACAAACGACATGGCCAGGTCGCTGTGGATCCATGGGGCAGCGCTATTGACCAGGTTCCAATCCTTTCCATCTTTTGACCGCCACACGTCGCGGGGAGGCGCTTCGTACGAGTTGAACCAGCCGCCTAAAATCCATAGCTTGTTTTTAAAGACAACTTCTCCTTGTGAGTCCCGGGCCTGCCAGGCTGCATGTCTTGTTTCTTCAACCCAATCCGGATTTTCTCCCTGTGCAAATACCACGTTGGCCATGAGCAGCAGCATACACGTGTTAGCTACAATATGTCTCATGATTGGTATTATTTTTTTAAGATTTAATGATATCTTATTGCTGTTTGAAAGCAGCGCCTGCACTCCGATTCCGGGAGGCACGCCACCATCGTTATATAGCATCAACTTTTAATAAATAAAGATCTGATTGTTATTCGTGACACCCTAATAGCCCGGGTTTTGCGCGAAAGCTGCACCCACATTCAGATCAATCTGTGTCTGGGGAATAGGCCACCGAAAATTATGCTGAGCAATAAAAGCCCCAGGGCATAATGGATTGTCGTTGAATTTTAACACTCTTTCAATCAGTTTACCCGTACGTCGCAAAATGATCAGCCTCCATTCTTCTCCGAAAAGTTCCCTGGCTCTTTCATCCAGTACGTAGTCAATATTTACAGCTGCCGCTGATACCGGCGTGGTATGAGACCTTGCCCTGACCAGGTTGATGTCAGCCGCAGCCAAATCAGGTTTATTGAGATTAACATACGCTTCGGCCCGCAACAGCAAGGTTTCAGCGAAACGTAACGCATACCAATCTTTATGCGTAATGCCTCCGCCAGACCTGGTAGGCTGTAAGAAATAATTCAATGGATCAGTGAACTTCGTGTGAATAGGAAAAAGAATTTTACACGTATCTGCAATAGGATTAGGGCGTGCCGGATTGTACAGCTTGAAATCAATTTTTTGCTTATTATAGGCAGAGGCCGGGTTGTCAAAATAAAAGTTCCTTTTCATGTTGTGTTCCTTGTTGCGATCATCCCTATAATAATCGCTCAACCATATAGAATAGTAAATAAGGCTGGTGCCACGCTCGTTGGCGGTCGGCCGACCCAGGGTATCAGAATAGCCGGTATAATTACCGCCCACCTGCTCTCCGCGAAATGCTTTAAAGCCATCAGGCGTAAGCCCGATATCAAAATAGCGGGGACCGAAAACATAGGCACTGGCGATCTGCCCGCCACCTGTTACAGGCGGCGGCTCGCTCTGGATCACCCACATGGACTCCGTATTCTCCGGCAGGTTGTAATTTCCAAAACCAAAGAGATCATAAAATGCATCCCCCGCGCCAAAAATGTCCTTCGCAAGCCTGGTGCCAAAACGGCGCGTCATCAACGCATAATTATAATCGTTGATTACATGTGTTGCTGCCTCAACCGCCAATTGTGAATTTTTCATTTCAAGGTAGGTCTCGGCCAGGTAATGCCACGCAGGACCCTGGGTAAGCCTGCCAGGCGCATCTTCCTTTCCCTGCCTGGGCAGGTTGGCGGCAGCAAACTTGAAATCCTCTACCATCAACGCGTGAATAGAGGCTATCGGATCTCTTTTAAAATCTGCTTTTGCCGTAGTAATTGGTTCCGTTAACAGTGGGATATCACCATAAGTGGAAACAAGGTACCGGTATATCCATGCCCTGAAAAACCGTCCTTCTGCGATATATTTATTTTTTCCTGCTATGCCCCCCTTGAAGGCACTTGAATCTGCCTGCTCTACTTTTTTAATCAATACATCT
>JBBSSY010000460.1:0-3647 GCA_038241595.1 Chitinophagales bacterium
AAACGCAGTCCTTCAGCGGCCAGCCGGTCGATATTCGGTGTCTTGATTTTTTTCGCGCCGTTCGCGCTGATGTCACCGAAGCCAAGATCATCGGTATAGATGAGTACGATGTTGGGCTTCTGTGCCGGTTGTGAAAAGCCGGCGATCGTGTGAAGCAGGATGGCGGAGCAGATGAGTAGTTGTTTAACCATAGGTGTTGTTTGAGCTATCAGCTATCAGCTATCAGCTATCAGCTATCAGCTATCAGCTGAATGATTAAAAATGATTGTCAATTATATTTAATGTAATGTCGATTAAAATTCGTGTTTGACCTCCCGGTAAGAAAAATTTTCCTTGCCTTTTTGATTCGTTGTGTTGTTCCAGGCGCTCTGTCGGCCTTTCAGGCCTCGAAAACACACCTGCGACGCTATACAGGCCTGCAGCCTGTGCTCTTTTCTGGTGGCCTTTAAGGCCTAGGCGGGGCACGCTTCCCTATGCCTTATCTTCCTGCTTAATACCACATACCTCATCCCCTTCTTCTGATTACTGATTACTGATTACTGACTACTGATGACTGACAGCTGACAGCCAATATCCGCTATCACATCACCAAAGCTATTTCAATTTCGGGTTAATATTCACTTCTTGCTGCGGGATAGGCCAAACATAATCCATCGCGCGGAAATTCTTCGACGTCACATACCACCTGCTGTAGGGATCGATGGTGGTACCCTTCTTTTTAAGTGGTTTTACCGTGTTGGGAAAAGGCGCCCCATAAAAATCAGCCTTCAATACCTGCTCCGCGATTCTCCAACGCATCAGGTCCCAGTAACGGATACCCTCAAACGCCGTTTCCACGCGGCGTTCCTTGCGCAGGATCTCGCGCAGCAACGCCGGGTTGGTCTGCGTGATTGCCGGCATGTTCACCGAAGCGCGGCGACGTACTCGGTTAATGGTGGCATCCAATAGCGACTGGTCAATGGCCTGACCCGCTTCCAGCTTGGCTTCCAGGTAGCTGAGCAGCACTTCCGCGAAGCGGATGATGGGCAGGTTGCCACCATAGTTATTTAGATTGCCTGAAAAACTGGGATCGCAGAACTTCCGGATACCGTAGCCTGTTTGCGTGGTCTGTTTACCCGCCCCCAACTGGTCTGGCGCAAGCGTTGAATCCGGGTGGGTGATGTATTTACCTTTGAAGTTCTGTCCATTAAACAGGACATTATATTTCAAACGTGGATCCCTGTTTTTTGTAGGATCGGTTGCATCGTACAACGGGCTCGTAAATGAGAAAGCGGTTCCGTTTGTAAAATCATACGCTTCCACGATGCTGCCCAGCGGGCAGAACAGGTGCCAGCCGGCATCAACGGCGGGCCATAAGTGCTGGCTCATACCATTGGCGGCGAGATTTTCCACGAACTCGGTGCTGAAAATATTTTCGGTGCTGTTTTCATTCGATACCAGGAAGAGATTGGCATAATCCGGGTCGATGATATTGTCGCCAAAATCGATGATGGTTTGATAGGTAACCGCGGCATCGGCAAATTTACCTTCCGCAAGCTGCAGGCGGCCAAGGAAAGCAAGGGCTGCCTGTTTCGAGGCCCGGCCTCTTTCCGACGCGGGGATGTCTTTAAATCGCGGCAGGACGACCGCCGCGTCGGCGAGTTCCGTCAACGCAAAATTAACCACGTCTGCGCGCGGCGCTTTGACAAGCGTATTCGCCGCTTCCTTGGTGAGCAGTTCTTTCACCAGCGGTACGGAACCCCAGTATTGTGACATATAGAAATACTGGCAGGCACGCAGGAAACGCACTTCTGCGATCATGCGCTTCTTTTTGGTTTCATCCATCGGCACTTTATCGATATTCGCCAGGAAATCGTTACACCTCGCTACCCGCTGGTAGGCGGCGGCCCAGTATTGGCCGAGTACGGCGACATTGGAGGTGAGGGTGCCGTTGCTCAGTTTATTAAAAACGGAATTGTCGCCCCTGCGGTCGTAGGCATTGTCAGTAGCAAATTCCGTAAATAACAAGCCGGCATACGACCACCAATCGGTAGGGTTTGCATTGGGGGTGGTCACTGAAATATTGCCGCGGTAAACACCGGTAAGGGCCAGTTGCGCATTGCCTTCACTCGTCCAGAACGTGGCGGCATTGAACTGGTCGAGCGGCGACTGGTCCAGTTGCTTTTCACAGCCGAGTATCGTGAGGACAAAAATGCCTAAAACCCATTTTGAAAAATTATGTAATATTTTCATTGCAGTAGATTAATAAGCTTAAAAATTCAGGTTCAGTCCAAAGGTAAAATTTCGCAATAGCGGGTAGTATGATCCACTGGAAATGATATTATTAGAATCATCCGATGGCGATGAATCTGTACCGACCTCCGGGTCCCATCCCGGGCGGTAGTTGCTGATCAGGAAGAGGTTTTCGCCGCTGGCGTAAATCCTTATACCAGTTATGTGTAACCGGGAAATGACCGAAGCCGGAATGGCATAACCAACCTGTATATTTTTACCCCGGAGGTATGATCCGTTCAAGACCCAGTAGGATGACAGCAGGGTGTTTGGCGTGCCCGCATTGGTAACCAGTTCCAGCCTTGGATACTTGGCGTCGCGGCGGGGATTTTCTTTGGTCCAGCGCTCATCAATCTGCCATTGCTGGATCGAGCCGAAATTGTTGAAGGCAATGCCCGCGTAGCCATTCATATAATTGGTTACACCCGATACCCCCTGCAACAACATGCTGACATCAAATCCTTTGTACGAGGCGCCGATATTGAGACCGAACGTATACTTTGGGATATTGCTGCCCAACACGATCCGGTCGTAGGTAGCATCCACTTTTCCATCGGGTTTGCCGTCCGGACCGCTGATGTCTTTGTACCGCACGTCGCCGGGCTGTGCCGCCGGATTTATGGCTGTCTGGCTGGCGTAGCTTTTAACATCGTTGGCATCTACAAATAAACCGTCTGCCTGGTAACCATAATAGATTTGCATCGGCGAGCCTATGAACAGGCTGCTGCCATTGCCTATCATGCCATTAGGCTGGTTGATATTACCCACGCCAAGGTCAAGCACCTTATTATTGATTATTGAGAAATTACCACTTAGGTCATAAGAAAACTGGCCGACCTGGTTATGATGGCTTAGCAAAAATTCCCAGCCTTTGTTGCTGAGCTTGCCGGTATTTTGTTTTGACAAGGCAAAACCAAGCGTACTTGACACACTGCCGCCCGGGCTGTACAGAATGTCATATGAATAGCGGTCGAAATAAGTGGCCGAGAAATTAAGTTTGCCTTTAAACAAGCCCAGTTCGAGCCCGAGATCGGTGGTACGTGTCGACTCCCAGTGCAGGTTTGGATCGGTGATCGTGGTACGTGCTACCCCCGAATTGATCGCACCACCAAACGGATACGAGAAGGTGCCGTTGGCATCTGTGGTTAAGCGGTAGGTATTCTGATACGGGTAATTTGGAATGTTTTGATTACCCAGGATACCGATGGACGCTTTAATCTTCAACTCGCTGATCCATTCGAAATTTTCCTGTATAAAATTTTCCCGGCTAATGCGGTAACCGATCGCAGCAGAAGGAAAGTAAGCATATTTTTTCGTGGAAGGAAAACGCGAAGATCCATCCCGCCGGATCACCCCTTCAACCAGGTATTTACTGG
>JBBSSY010000461.1:0-3636 GCA_038241595.1 Chitinophagales bacterium
AATAATTACAGTCGCTAGAATATTCAATAATCAATGTTCAACAAGCAATGTTCAACAAAGAAACTTCTTCCATTGAACATGGAATATTGAGCGTTGAATATTGAGCGTTATTCCAGTTCATTTAATGTTCCCGTTCCTGCCTGATACCGTTTCAAGCTTTCTATCAGTTCTTCATTCTCTCCCGTCGTTCCCACCGTAATCCGCAGGCAGCCTTCGATCAGGAGCACCTTGCTCCGATCGCGCACCACGATGCCCTGGTCAAGCAGGTAATCGTATAGATCCTTGCCATTCTCAACTTTTACCAGGATGAAATTCGCATCACTGGGGTATACTTTTTCCACGAGGTCGAGTGCCCTGCACGCCTGGATTAATACCTCCCGGTCTTTGGTCAGTTGCGTGATCATCTTGTTTACCTGGCCCACTTCCTGGAGCGCCGTCAATACCAGTTCCTGCGCCGCCTGGCTGATATTATAGGGCGGTTTTACCTTGTTCATCACCTGGATGATTTCTTCCGAAGCGAAGGCCATGCCTACACGAAGTGCTGCGAGTCCCCACGCTTTGGACAGGGTCTGCAATACCACCAGGTTTGGATAGTCCGCCAGGTCGCGTGTAAAAGAATGAAAACGTGAGAAATTGATGTAGGCTTCATCGATGACTACCAGCCCGAAATAATTATTCAGGATGATTTCGATATCCTGGTGGTTCATAGAGTTGCCCGTGGGATTGTTGGGCGAACAGATAAAGATCATTTTTGTGTGATCGTCGATCGCCGCTTCAATGGCGGGGATATCCAGCTGGTAATCCGTTGTCAGCGGCACCTTTTTTAATTCGACGTCATTAATATTGGCACTCACCTCGTACATGCCATAGGTAGGCGGAACAATGATCACATTGTCTTTACCAGGCTCACAACATACGCGGTACAATACGTCGATGCATTCGTCGCTGCCGTTGCCAAGAAAAATATTTTCTGCAGGGATGCCTTTGACCTCACTTAGCCGGTTTTTTACTGTCCATTGCAACGGATCAGGATACCGGTTATACTGTTTTGGCAACGGCGAGCCATAGCTGTTTTCATTGGCATCGAGGTAGATCCTCGCTTCTCCTTTAAATTCGTCACGCGCCGAGGAATATGGCACCAGCCGTTTGATATTTTCGCGCAGCAGATTATCTAACGTAAACATATACGTGCAGGGTTATAATGAGGAAAGAATTTTTACCGGGGGATATTTATTTCACCCGTGTCGGATGCTTTCGATTTTTTCAAGACGCAGGGTTACTGCCTGTTTGTGTCCCTCCAGTCCTTCCGCTTCCGCCATGCGTTCCACGGTCGGACCAATATTGCGCAGGCCCTCTTCCGTTAGTTGCTGGAAGGTGATCTTCTTTACAAAACTGTCTACGCTAACGCCGCTGTAGGCCTTCGCATAGCCATTGGTCGGCAACGTATGATTAGTACCGCTTGCATAATCGCCGACGCTCTCTGGCGAAAAATGCCCCAGGAATACCGAACCCGCATTTATGACTTTATCGGCGAGTATTTCAGGCTCGCGGCAGGATAAAACCAGGTGTTCCGGCGCATATTCATTGATAAAGTCGATGGCGTCTTTATCATTTTTCAACAGGATGGCTTTGCTGTTTTCGAGGGCTTTTGCCGCCAATTCTTTCCGTGGCAGCAATGCCAGCTGCCGTTGAATCTCTTCGTTCACCCGGCTGATGACTGTTTCACTGCAACTTACCAGCACCACCTGGCTGTCGGCACCATGCTCCGCCTGGCTCAGCAGGTCGGCCGCTACGAACGAGATGTCTGCCTCCTCATCCGCATACACCGCCACTTCGCTCGGACCTGCGGGCATATCGATCGCCACGCCATCTTTCTGCACGAGTTGTTTCGCGCAGGTAACATACTGGTTGCCCGGTCCGAATATTTTATACACTTTCGGAACGGTTTCGGTACCATACGCCATCGCGCCGATCGCCTGTACGCCACCAATGCAAAACACGCGGTCGATGCCAACCAGTTTTGCGGCATACAATATGGCCGGGTGCAATTTTTTCTCCTTGTTGGGTGGTGAACAGAGAATTATTTCTTTGCAGCCAGCCAGTTTTGCAGGGGTGGCCAGCATCAATACCGTGGAGAATAACGGCGCGGTGCCGCCCGGAATATACAGGCCCACTTTTTCGATGGGCACTGTTTTCCGCCAGCAGGTGACACCCGGCATCGTCTCAACTTTCTCGATGTCCGTCAATTGCGTTGCGTGAAAGGCTTCTATATTTTTCTTAGCCTGCTGGATGGCTTCTTTCAGTTCATCTGGCACTTGGTTTTCCGCATGATCAAATTCCGCTGCATCCAGTTCGAGGTGATCGAGGGAAACTTTATCAAACATGCCGGTAAATCGCTTTACTGCGTCGTCGCTGTTTTCTTTTACCTGTTTCAGGATATTGCTGACGCTTACTTCCAGCGATGAATTATCCATCGACGGGCGCCTGCAAAGTTTCACCCAATCCCTTTTATCGGGATAACTATACACTTTCATTTTCATGGTTATTCTAATTCACTGCTGCGTTTAAAATATTATCTCCTCCCTCATCACATAATCATCTTCTCTATCGGAACCACCAGTATCCCCTGTGCACCGGCCTGTTTCAATTTCTCTATAATATCCCAGAATTCGTTTTCATTAAGCACGCTGTGTACGCTGCTCCAGCCTTCTTCCGCCAAAGGCAGTACCGACGGACTTTTCATGCCGGGCAACAGGCCAATGATTTCTTCCAGTTTTTCATTCGGTGCATTCAGCAGGATGTATTTATTGTTCTTTGCTTTTTTTACCGCCTGTATCCGGAACAACAATTTATCGAGGACCTGCAGTTGCGCCGCGTCGAGGCCTTTGTTGCGGATCAGCACGGCCTGGGATTGCAGGATGGTTTCCACTTCGCGCAATCCGTTCATGAATAAAGTTGATCCGCTACTTACCAGGTCGCAGATCGCGTCTGCCAGCCCAATGCCGGGAGCAATTTCGACGGAGCCGCTGATCTCGTGTACTTCTGCGGTAATATTATTTTTTTGGAGGAACTGCCCGATCAGGACGGGGTAACTCGTGGCGATTTTTTTCCCTTGCAGGTACATCGGGCCATCATACTGTTCACTGCGTCCAACGGCGATGGACAACCGGCATTTGCCGTAACCGAGATGTTCGACGATGTCGACCTTCCTGTTTTTTTCCAGCACCACGTTTTCACCAACCACGCCGATATCGGCCACTCCGTCTTCTACATATTGGGGGATGTCATCGTCGCGGAGGAAAAACACTTCCAGCGGAAAATTGGCTGCTTCTGTTTTCAATTTATTAACGCCGTTGGCGATGTCGATGCCGCATTCTTTGAGTAAACTCACTGATCCGTCGTGCAGCCTGCCCGACTTCTGGATGGCTATTTTCAGCTTCATGGTTGATTGTTGCCCGTTGATGGTTTTAAACATTCGTTGTTGCCGCTCCTTCGTATAGGGGCAAAAAATAAGGGCCTACTTTTGGTAAGCCCTGCCATGTTTTATTCAATACACATACACCAGCTTACGCTTTTGAAAAACGATGGAAGTGATGGATGTGTGTGTTAATTTTCATTTGTTGCGCAAAAGTAATG
>JBBSSY010000462.1:0-3622 GCA_038241595.1 Chitinophagales bacterium
AAATTTCTCCAGCGCAAGCTGGAGCGCCGGCGCAAGTCTGCCGTCGGCAGCGTGGGAATATGAGATGAAGGCATTGTACATGAGTGAGCTATCAGCTATCAGCTATCAGCTATCAGCCGTCGGCCTTCGGCCTTAAAACAGCGGATTCAAGTTATAAAAAAGCACTTTACAAAAGGGTTCTTTTGTTATTTAAAGCAGATTAATTAGTCGTAGCGGCTGTTGGCTGATAGCTGATGGCTGATAGCTGATAGCTTATATCTGATAGCTCCCTACAATTTCATCTTTTGTATCCTCACCGCGTTGAGTATCGCGAGCAGGGCCACTCCTACGTCGGCGATGACGGCCTCCCAGAGTGTTGCGATGCCGCCCGCACCGAGGATCAAAACCAATACTTTCACGCCCATGGCCAGGCTTATATTCTGCCATACGATGTTGCGGGTGATCTTGCCAACTTTGATGGCAGCAACAATTTTTGATGGCTGGTCATTCTGGATAACAATATCTGCCGTTTCGATCGTTGCGTCACTGCCCAGTCCGCCCATGGCGATTCCCGCGTCTGCCAGTGCAATCACCGGAGCATCATTCACGCCGTCACCAACAAAAGCGACCCTTTTTCCCTGGTCCTTCAGCTCCTGCAGTTTTTGCACTTTTCCTTCTGGTAGCAGATCACCAAAAGCCTGGCCGATGCCAAGGGTTTTTGCAACCTCATCAACAACCGACTGTTTATCACCTGAAAGCATGATTGTTTTGATGTTCAAGCTGTTTAAGTCACTGACTGCCTGCGCCGCGTCTTCTTTAATTTCGTCGGCAATAATGATGTGACCGGCATAACGGTTATCGATTGCCGTTACCACGATCGTATGAACCACCTGTTCTAATTCCTGCGGGTAGGGGATGTTGAATTTTTGTAACAGTTTAAGGTTGCCGGTCAGCATTTGTTTTCCCTCCACGGTACCTTTCAGTCCGTGGCCTGCGATCTCTTCAATAGCAGTTGCCTGTAGCCCGTTGATTTTATCACCGGCATAATCGGTAATAGCCCTGGCAATCGGATGTGTGGATCCCTGTTCGAGTGCGGCGGTTAAGGTTACCAGTTCATCTTCGGTTATGCCTTCGGGTGAAACCTGCTGTACTTTAAAAACTCCTTTTGTGAGCGTGCCGGTTTTATCCATCACCAGTGTATCTATCCTGGTCATAACATCCAGGAAATTGCCGCCTTTGAATAATATACCGTTCCTGGAGGCGAGCCCTATGCCACCAAAATAGCCCAGCGGGATAGAAACAACCAGCGCACAGGGACAGCTTATTACGAGAAACACGAGGGCGCGGTAGAACCAGTCATTAAAAACATAATTTTCCACAAACAACCAGGGTAAAAGGCATACACCCAAGGCCAGGAGAAAAACAATCGGGGTGTACACTTTGGCAAACCGTGAAATAAAAAGTTGTGTTTGCGATTTGCGGCCGGTGGCATCCTGCACCATCTCCAGTATGCGGCTCAGCTTACTGTCTTTAAATAGTGCAGTTACCTTAATTTCCGACAGCGTATTGAGGTTGATCATTCCTGCGAGCACCTGTTGATCTTTATATTTTGTATCAGGCTTACTCTCACCAGTAAGCGCGGCAGTATTAAAAGAAGCGCTTTGTGACAGCAACAAACCATCAAGCGCCACTTTCTCTCCTGGTTTAACCTGGATGACCTCACCAACGAGCAATTCCGCTGGATTCAAGACCTCCGTACGCCCATCTCGTAATACCGTGACAAGGTCTGGACGTATGTCGAGTAATGCCTTGATGGTACGTTTCGCCTTATTTACGGCAGCGTCCTGGAACCATTCGCCGATACAATAGAAAACCATCACTGCAACACCTTCACTGTATGCGCCGATATAAAACGCGCCAAGTGTGGCAACGCTCATCAAGACAAATTCATTAAAGAAATTACCCCGCTTTATCGTGAGGAATGCCATTCTTAGTACGCTCCATCCAGCCAGGAAAAATGCCACCGCATGGATAGCCAGGTCGATCGGCTGGGAAGGAACGATGTTAAAACCAAAATTGAGAACGATCATCGTCACCAGGATGAGGAAGGCAAGGAGAAGGTCCCAATGCGCCTTCCAACCAGGTTCCGCGCCATCAGCTTGGTCGTGATCATGGTCGTGGTTATGATCGTGATCGTCTCCGGCAGCGTGTTTGTGTTTTTTAGCACTGCTTTCACCGGTTGAGGGATCAGCAAGCTGTGATTGATTATTTTCGTTTGTAGACTGTTTATTCTCCATAAAACCTATTGGATAAAAAATGTTATCAACCCGGTTAGTACTAGTGTTATCCCGGTTATAATACCGGCGTTGTGTTCCAGCGCGTGCCAGTTTAATTTGAGAACGCCTTTGTAAGCATATCTTACCAGCAGCAACATGCCAGTTGTAGTTATTAAGAGGTACATCAGCGCGATGCTGATGACAAGCCATTGCGATTTTGTTCCTGCAAGCAGAAAATAGGCTTCGATTTCCATACAGGGAGAGAGGAACATCGCAACCACCAGTGCTGTAATGATCCTGGCTTTTGATCTTTTCTTTTCAATGCCACCATTGATATGAAAGTGCCGGTGGGTGTGATGGCGATAAATAAAATAGATTCCCAGCAGTATCAGTATTACCGGGGCGATAACATGCGTGAAACTTGCCACTGTGCCAGCCATCGTGGATCCGAGCAGTCCCAGCAGGAAGCCGATGAGTATGGTGCTTAGCGCGTGCGCCAGTGCAGACACCAGCGTTATTTTCGTAACTTCTGAAAGCGACCACCCTTCTTTTCTACCGATGGCAATCACCGGCAGCCAGTGATTAGGAATCACTGCATGCAGGAGGCTTAACACCAGGCTACCCGTAATTATTGAATACATTCCGTGATTTGAAACGGCGAATATATACAGATTTTTTTAACCGCAAAGGAACGCCAAGAGGAAGCGCAGAGAAACGCAGAGGTACTCCGCGGCCCTTTGCGCTTCCTCTTCGTGTCCTTTGCGGTTAAAAAAATGACATGCAGCAGGTAACGACCCTGCAGGTTTTATATTATCTTCAACCGTTAAAAACAGACAAGGAAATACCTATGCCAACACGTAAAGAATTTCTACAAAATATCCCGGCCTTCATCGGCATTTTATCCGCGTTACCCGTGTTGGCGAGTTCAAGGTTGGCTTCTAAAAAGATCATACTGATTCGCTCGTCTTGGCAGACAGTGAACATAGGAGACATAGCGCATACTCCCGGCATACTAAGCCTGCTGGAAAAATATATTCCAGGCGCCGAGTTGCGCCTTTGGCCGTCAGACGTGGGCAATGGTGTAAAAGAGCTGTTGGCACGGAATTTCCCAAACGTAAAAATAGTTCAAACAAAGGCTGAGACTGACCAGGCGATGGCAGAAAGCGACTTTTTATTACATGGTTCGGGGCCTTCGCTCGTTGCCCGCGCAACACTGGATACCTGGGCTAAACAAACAGGCAAACCGTATGGCGTTTATGGCATAACCTTTCCTGGAAATTATGCAGCTCCTGAAGCCGCTGCCAACATTAACCCGCTGGACAAGGAGCTATTGAGTAAAGCGGCTTTTGTTTTTTTTCGCGATTCCG
>JBBSSY010000463.1:0-3618 GCA_038241595.1 Chitinophagales bacterium
TAAACCTTAAACTATAAACCACAAACTACAAACTGAATATCCATTCCGCCAGGTCTTCCGCGGCTTTGTAGTTGTCGAAATCTTTTGGCAGTTTGCGGCCGTCGGTGTATTCGTCGTACAACCAGGGATCCCCTACGGCGATAACGGTGTCCTTGCCCACTTTAGCTGACTGCTGATAACTGATAGCTGACTGCTGATAGCTGATAGCTGACCGCTCAACGCTCAAAATTCACTCCCATGCTCACCCGATACACGTTAAAAAACATTTTGCCGGAGAAACAAATTACCGTTCCTGCAGAAGCCATATTCGACCTGCCTGAAAAGGTACTGCAATTCGGTACCGGCGTGCTGTTGCGCGGACTGCCCGATTATTTCATCGACAAGGCCAACCGTCAGGGCATATTCAATGGCCGCATCGTGGTCGTAAAGTCTACCGGCGGTGGCGATGCCTCCGCATTTGACAAGCAGGACGGGCTATACACAATATGTGTCCGCGGTATCGAGGATGACATCAAAGTCGAAGAAAATATCATCAATGCGTCCATCAGCCGCGTCGTCTCCGCCAGGAGTGCCTGGGGCGAGGTGCTGAAGTGCGCGCACAACCCGGAAATGAAAGTGGTGATCTCCAATACCACCGAAGTGGGGATCACTTTCGTAAAAGATGATATCCATTTGTCACCGCCCGTCTCTTTCCCGGGCAAATTGCTCTCCTTCTTATACGAGCGCTATAAAGCGTTCAAAGGTTCACCGGACAGCGGGCTGGTCATCGTCCCGACAGAACTGATCACCGAAAATGCCCGCAAGCTGGAAGCGATCGTCCTCGAGCTCGCACACCTTAACGGGCTGGAAGAAGCGTTTATGGACTGGCTGGACACGAGCAATTATTTCTGCAATTCACTCGTGGACCGAATAGTCCCGGGGGCGCCGCCTGCGGCTGAAAAAGAGCGGCTTCAGCAGGAACTCGGCTATACAGATGACCTCCTCATTATTTCCGAGGTCTACCGGTTATGGGCAATCGAAACAGGTTCAGACAAAGTGAAAGAGATCCTGTCTTTCAGCCAGGCAGATGCCGGCGTAGCCATAGCGCCAGACATTACAAAGTTTCGCGAACTAAAACTGCGCCTCCTCAACGGCACGCATACCCTGTCCTGTGCCCTGGCAATATTGTCGGGTTTTACTACCGTAAAAGAAGCTATGGCAGACGATACTTTTGCCACCTGGATGAACGCGCTGATGATTAACAATATCATCCCGGCAGTGGTGGATGAATCCATCTCTGACCAGGATGCACGGCGCTTCGCTGCGCAGGTGCTCGACCGTTTCAGAAACCCGTACCTCGATCACAAATGGGTAAGCATCGCGGTGCAGTATTCTTCTAAGATGAAAATGCGTAATTTGCCGTTGTTAATGAAGTATGTTGACCGGTTTGATACCGCACCGGAATTTTTCGCCCTGGGTTTTGCGGCCTACCTGCTGGTGATGAAAGTTCACCCGGCTGATGGTGGTTTCCAGGGCGAAGTAAACGACAACGTCTACCAATTGCAGGATGATAAGGCCGCTCATTTTAGTGAAAAATGGGCCACACTGCCGGCAGAGAAGCTTGTTACAGACGTGTTGCAGGATGAAGTGCTTTGGGGAACGGACCTGAGCGAACTCGGAAAGTTTGCGGCGCTCGTCACTAAGAGCCTTCAATCGCTTATGGAGGACGGTGCAAAACAAACAATGCATCGGATGCTAACAGATAAATCAGTGATCCAATCATGAATAGAAATCTATTGAAAGTGCACCCGGACGACAACGTGCTGGTGGCATTAAAAAATTTTAATAAAGGCGACCACGTGGTATTTGAAGGCGCAGACTACCAGGTACAGGATACCATTCTTGCCAAACATAAATTTGTTACCAGCGACCTGGAACCCGGCGATCCCATTTATATGTACGGTGTGCTGGTGGGCAAGGCGCAGCATGCCATTCCGAAAGGCGGGCTGATTACCACGTCCAATGTAAAACATGCCGCGAATGATTTCAGCGTCGGGGCACGAAAAACTGACTGGCAGGCGCCCGATGTAGCGAAATGGAAAGACCGTACGTTTAAAGGCTATCACCGAACCGATGGCAGCGTGGGCACGGCCAACTACTGGCTGGTGATCCCGCTGGTCTTCTGTGAGAACCGCAACCTGGAAGTATTGCAGGAAGCATTGGTAAAAGACCTCGGCTATGGGCGCAACCGTTCTTACCAGGTGCAGGCCCGACAGCTCATCGAGATGTACAAGACCGGTAAAACGGTAGAAGATATCCTGACGGCTGATCTCTCCGGCACATCCGCACTGGAACATACAGACCGCCTGTTTCCCAATGTGGATGGCGTTAAGTTCCTCAATCATAACGGCGGCTGTGGTGGCACGCGACAAGATGCGCAGGCGCTCTGTGGGCTACTTGCCGGGTATATTACGCATGCCAATGTTGCCGGCGCCACGGTATTGAGTCTCGGCTGCCAGAATGCACAGGCCGCGATGCTGCAGGAGGAGATCAACAAACGAATTCCAGGTTTTGACAAACCATTATATATTCTCGACCAGCAGACGATCGGTACCGAATCCGACCTGTTGTCGGAGGCGATCATTAAAACTTTTGCCGGTTTGATGAAGGCCAACCAGATCGAACGCAAGCCGGCGCCGCTAAGCAAACTCTGCATCGGGCTGGAATGCGGCGGCTCGGACGGTTTTTCAGGCATTTCGGCGAATCCCGCCATCGGGTATACGTCGGATTTGCTGGTGGCTTTAAACGGTTCGGTGATCCTGGCGGAGTTTCCAGAACTGTGTGGCGTAGAACAGGAGTTGAGTGATCGGTGCGTGGATGAAGAGTCGGCCCTGCGTTTCAGCGACCTGATGAGAACGTACAATGCGCGGGCAAAAGCAGTTGGCTCGGGCTTCGATATGAATCCCTCGCCGGGAAATATCAAAGACGGCCTGATCACCGATGCGATTAAGTCTGCCGGCGCCGCCAAGAAAGGGGGCACATCGCCAGTTGTAGAGGTACTCGACTACCCGGAGAAAGTGACGAAACCAGGGTTAAACCTGCTCTGTACGCCGGGCAACGACGTGGAATCAACCACCGCGGAGGTCGCCTCCGGCGCTACGGTGGTACTGTTCACGACCGGCCTGGGCACACCTACGGGCAACCCCATCGTTCCGGTGGTCAAACTCGCAAGCAACACCATCCTGTACAAGAAAATGAATGACATTATCGACATTGATACCGGTACGATCATCGAAGGGGTAGAAACCATCCAGCAGGCGGGCGAACGCATCCTTGATTACGTAATCCAGGTGGCCAGTGGCGAGATAGAAGTCTCCGCCGTGCGTCACGGACAGGATGATTTTATTCCATGGAAACGAGGTGTTTCCCTTTAGTTTATGGTTTGTGGTTTGTAGTTTATAGTTAAGAACATCTTTTTGTTAAACAGCAAACCAATAACTAACCATAAACTACAAACTACAAACTATAAACTTATCTTATTTTGATGAAAAAGTTCCTCGACGAAAACTTCCTTCTCCAGACAAAAACAGCGCAATCGCTTTACCACGAATATGCGAAACCAATGCCGGTGCTGGATTA
>JBBSSY010000464.1:0-3616 GCA_038241595.1 Chitinophagales bacterium
AGGAAGTTTACGAAAGTGCCCTGGATAAAACTGAGGGCGCGTATGCTTTTCACTTTCTTCAATTCCAAACCGAGAATCTTATACGTATTGGTATTTAATCGTTTTATCTCCTGGTCTGTCAGTCCGAGACTTTTCACCAGTTCAATGTTACGCAGCGATTCGGTGGTAGAACCCGCCAGTGATGTCGTCTCAGAAACGATGTCTTTCTGAATGCCTTTTATTTTGCGGCTGAGTACGCTGGTCAACAGAGCAAGCAGGATGATGCCACCCAGGTAAATCGGCATGATCGACCAATGCAGGCTGAAAGAATAAATGGTGACAAACACGATCCCGACCAGTATGCCAAATAGCACGTTGATGAAGGAGATGATAAATTTTTCAGTGTCTGTGCGCACCTTGGAAAGGATGCTTAGGGTTTCACCGCTACGCTGGTCTTCAAATTCCTGGTAAGGTAATTTCATCGAATGCCTGAGCCCATCGGTAAACAGGCTGGCACCGAATTTCTGAACCACTACGTTTACAAAATAATCCTGGAAGGCCTTTGCAATGCGTGAAACCATGGCCACGCCGACAAGAATCGCCAGGTATTTGCCAATACCAATCATGAACTCCTGTTTGGAACGGTCGCCATCTATCACAAATTCGTGCTTTTCATCATAATGCCCAACATGATGCGGGTGTGTCGCAAATTTGTCGATGATGATGCCGATAAAATGCGGATCAAGCATGGAGAAGACCTGGTTAATGGCCGCAAGTAGCAACGATAACCCGATCAGCCATTTATAAGGCCTGAGGTATTTAATTAATAATTTCATTGATAACAGCTATTTTCTTTTCCTGGCGCAGATCGATGTTTGTCTGACATCCGATAAGATCAACAGACGGCGGATGAGTAAATCAGTGTATAAAGCCGGCGCAATATTAAAGACAAATAAGTTAATACAAGGTTGGCGAGCATCAGCCACCGGCCTGATCAACCAGGCGCTTTACATAAATATCGCCATACATGCCGAAGTTTTGCTGGTTAAACCCGTTGCTTTTTATGATCTCCACAAACTGCCCGTAGCCTGTCCATTCAGGCAATTTCATCTGGTAAGCCTCATCGCGACAGATATTAAACAGTGCCTTTCCCTGGTATAAATTATTGATTATGTTAATGCATTCCACGGCTTTGTCCTGCTGGTGTGGCAAGGTGTATTCAAAGGAAAGCGCCTTCACCGGTTGGGAAAGCCCCTGCAACACTTCGAGTTCAAAGCCTTCGGTATCGATTTTGATAAAGTCAGGTACACCATATTCAGCTATGAGAGAGTCAATGGTAATGACTTCTATTTTTTCTGTATGGTCCCAGCGGTTGTTCTTAAAGAAACCGCTTTTCTGCCCCTGGATCCATTCCTGGCTAAAGGAAGAGATGAGCGAATCATCAGCGAGGTAAAAGTCCTTTATTTCATTTATGGCGCCTACGCCTTTGGGAACCACCACGACATCGTCCTGGCTAAAAAGCGCTTTCAGTTCTTGTATGCATTTGCGTTGCGGTTCAACAGCAATTACTTTTGCCTTGAGCATCAGGAAGCTGGCTACGCGGCTTCCCATGTTGGCACCGATGTCAAAGCAGGTATCTCCTTCATGCACGAACTCTCCATACAGGGCGCGCATTTTTTTCATTTTCAGGGTGGGGCTATTTTTTTCCTGCCAGTATAACCATTGATAATACTTGCCGATTCTTTTCAAAAAATGCCGCCACACACTTTCCAGGTTGATGATTCCCTTCATGTTGCGTTGGTTGGTTTTATAAATCAGTGGTTTATTGATTTATAAAAGCGAGGAACCATCAAAAATATATTAATGGGGAGAGATTCCCGATTTTATTTCGGGATCACCCGGCCCACCCTTCGCGGTCAAGCGTCCGGTACTGGATCGCCTCTGCCAGGTGTTCGATTTTTATTTCTTCGCTGGCGGCAAGATCGGCAATGGTGCGACTTACTTTCAGGATGCGGTCATAGGCGCGTGCGGAGAGGCTAAGTTTCTGCATGGCGGTTTTGAGCAGGTTTTGACCCGCCTGCGAGATAATGCACACTTCTTTCAGCAGGCGGCTGCTCATCTGCGCATTGCAGTACGTGCCGGGATGTTCTTTGAAGCGTATTGCCTGCAGCTCACGGCCGTTAATCACCCGTTCGCGGATGGTGGCCGAATTTTCCTGCTTGCGTGTGGACGACAGTTCACTAAAAGCGACAGGTGTTACTTCTACGTGAAGGTCCATGCGGTCAAGCAGCGGCCCGGAGATTTTGTTAAGGTATTTCTGAACGGCACCCGGCGGGCATGTGCAGGCGCGTTCGGGGTGATTGTAGAACCCGCATGGGCAGGGGTTCATCGAGGCAATTAACATAAAACTTGCCGGGAAATCAAGCGATACCTTTGCCCGGCTAATTGTCACCCGGCGTTCTTCCATTGGCTGGCGCATTACTTCCAGCACGGTTCTTTTGAACTCCGGCAGTTCGTCGAGGAACAAAACGCCATTATGCGCCAGTGAAATCTCACCGGGTTGCGGAATGCCGCCGCCCCCGACCAGTGCAACGTCGGAGATGGTATGATGCGGCGAACGGAACGGACGTTTCGAAATCAGGGTCGCGTTTTCCGGCAGTTTGCCGGCTACACTGTGAATTTTTGTGGTTTCAAGCGCCTCCTGCAGGCTGAGCGGTGGCAGGATAGTGGGCAGGCGTTTTGCCAGCATCGTTTTTCCCGCACCCGGCGGCCCGATCAGGATGGCGTTGTGTCCACCTGCAGCCGCTATTTCAAGAGCCCGTTTTATATTCTCCTGGCCCTTTACATCGTTAAAGTCAAAGTCGAATTCGTACTGCCCGTGAAAAAATTCATCGCGGGTATCCACGATTACGGGTTGCAGGGAACTTTCATCCGTAAGAAAATGAATGACGTCGTTGAGGTGGCTGACGCCGTAAACGTTTAGCTGGTTGACCATGGCGGCTTCCCGCGCATTTTGCTTCGGAACGATGAGTCCTTTAAAACCTTCTTTCCGCGCCTGGATGGCAATAGGCAGGGCGCCTTTTATGGGATGGACGCTGCCGTCGAGGTTCAGTTCGCCCATGATCACGTATTCACTCAGCTTCTCCGGAAATACCAATTGCCCGCTTGCACCCAAGGTGCCGAGGGCAATGGCCAGGTCGAAGGCAGAGCCGCTCTTTTTTATGTCTGCTGGTGCCAGGCTCACGACCAGTTTTGTACGCGGCATGTAGTAACCATTCGTTTTTATCGCGCTCTCTACCCGCTGGATACTTTCTTTAACGGCACTGTCTGGCAGGCCTACGATAAAATACTCCTTGCCATCCATTACATTCACTTCAATGGTGATCGTAATGGCTTCCACGCCATACACCGCACTTCCAAACGTTTTCACTAACATCTGCCTAAAATAGGCATAAAATAAGTAACGAATTAGCGTTTTAACACCCGGGGAAATTACCTCGGATTGCGTTATTGTGATGCGGGAAAGCAATCAGCAATCAGCAATCAGCAATCAGCTGTCAGCAATCAGAAGAAAGTTTGCAATTTGCAATTTTCAGTTGGCAGGTTACTCAATATTCAGCAACCAATTTTCAATACT
>JBBSSY010000465.1:0-3610 GCA_038241595.1 Chitinophagales bacterium
AAGATTGGCGGGCGTGAATAAATGAAGTGTATTCAACTGAGGAATCCTGGAAGTTTTTCCTTGTAGGCCAGGTCAGCCAGCGTTTTGTTTTCCAGTACTTTTAACGTGGCGTCGCGTACCGCTGCCATCATCCGGTTGAGGCCGCAGATTTTTTCATCGCAGTCTTTGCATTTTTCGTAAAAATTAAGGCTCACGCACGGCAACAGCGCGATCGGGCCATCGAGCAGGCGCATAATTTTTGCGAGTGATACATTGCAGGGATCCACCGCAAAATAGTAACCGCCCCCTTTACCCTTCTTACTTTCCAGCACGCCTGCCTTTCTCAACTCAAGCAGGATATTTTCAAGAAATTTCAATGGGATATTCTTCTTCTTCGAAATTTCGGAGATTAGCACGGGACCCTTTTCACCGGTCTCTGCCAGGTAGATCAGGGCCTTAAAAGCATATTGAGATTTTTTAGAAAGCATTCAGTCGCTTATTTATTTTATGCAGTGTGAAGTTGCCTGCCACCGCGTTAAGACATTAAATTTAAGCTATTTCCGGGAACCACCTGTATGCCATGTGTAAGCGACCTGCCCAATAGTCGCACCAATTAACTTACTGTTTAAAGGCCCAGCACCTCTTTCATGCCAAAGATGCCCTTGTTTTTTTTAATATATTCAGCCGCCAAAACTGCGCCAGTCGCGAAACCGGTACGGTTGTGAGCCGTATGTATGATCTCGATGTCATCGATTTCGGAATGATATTTAACCGTGTGGGTACCCGGCGCCGGATCGATGCGATCACTCAGTATTTCCAGTTCCTCCGGGCGGTCGCTGGGCTTGTTCACCCAACTTTTTTTAAGCTTGTTGGCGGCGATCACTTGTTCCGCCAGGGATACTGCGGTGCCGCTGGGTGAATCCTTTTTCTGGGTGTGATGGGTTTCACCCAGCGAGATCCGGTACTCGGGGTGTGGCGCCATCAACATCGCCAACTTCTTATTCAATTCAAAAAAAAGGTTAACGCCTACACTGAAATTGCTTGCATACACCATTGATCCGTTTTTTGCCTTGCAGAAATCTGTCGCGATTTTATAATCCTTCAGCCAGCCGGTTGAACCGCAAACGACGGGCACATTGTAATCCAGGCATTTCATTACGTTGTCAAGCGCACTATGTGGCCCGGTGAACTCGATGGCAACGTCTACTTTCGCCAGGTTGGTATAATTAAAATCGGCGGCGTTGTGCATATCGATGGTCAGTACAACTTCATGACCTCTTTGAACAGCAATCTCTCCGATCGCCTGTCCCATTTTGCCGTATCCAATTAAAGCTATGTTCATGATTTATAGTGTTTAGGGGGCGATATTAACGAGAACGCCGGTTGATGCGGAAAGATAACAAACAGTCCGGAAAAATAAGTACTACCAGGTGACCCGGCAAAAATGGCCGGGTTCTTAAAACCCGATGATTCATTTGGTTGAGCTGTTGAATCAGTGATGAATGCCAGGCATGGTAATCGAAGGTTTGTGTAGGTCAAAAACAAGGCTTACGCCGGTGGTATTGGCCATCGGGCTATACCCTGGTTTTATCTTAAAAGTCAGTTCATCACTGACGTCAAAACCTTTCAGGTGTGCATCTACGGTGGCATCTACCACGTTCAGGCCCCAGAACACCATAAAAACGAGTACGGAATAATCGATATCCCGCCGGTATTCGTTGCGGTAATTGCGGAGGTCGTTGCTGGCGTTGGCCGTGATAAACGGCTGCAGGTCAGCATCTACATTGCTAAAATTGGCAGAATCTTTATTGATGAGGAGCTTGTATGCATATTGTACCCGTTTATACTGTGTGAGGTTAAAATTAAAGACGTAGGCAGTGCCACCCAATACCCCTAAAACGATCGGTAGTTTCCAGTACTTTTTGTTGTAAGCCTGACCCCAACCGGGCAATACCGCCGATCGGAGTGCAGCCTGGCGGGGACTAAATTTCCGGCGGGCCGTGCTGTCGACGATTATTTTTGCCCGCAGCGTATCGATCGTTTGCTGAACAATGATGGTATCATTTTTTACCACCGCGGTATCCTGCCTGCGTTGTGCGGAAATTGCCAGGACGGACAGCATACAAACGGCCAGGAAAAAATAAAACCGGGTACTCATATCGTTCAATTGTGCGAGGTTCCCAGCTGATCGAGGATCTTATTCAATTCCTGCAGCGAGTAATATTCAATGGTAATGCTGCCATTGCCTTTTTTACTGTGCTGAAGTTTAACCTTCGTGCTGAAATGGCTGGCTAAATTGTCTTCAATTCTTTTATAAGCGGGTGCCAGGCCGGGTTTTATTGAATTTTTAACAGCGCCATTATCCTTATACATTTTACGCACAAGCTCTTCTGTTTGCCGCACGGATAGTGCCTTTTCGCTGATTTCTCGAAAAATAAAGAGTTGTTTGTCCACGGTGTCCACGTTCACCAGGGCGCGGGCATGTCCCATGCTCAGTTTGCCGCTGCGCACCGCCACCTGGATATCCGGTGGCAATTTTAACAGGCGGATATAGTTTGCCACAGTACTTCTTTCCTTGCCCATGCGCTCAGCCACCTGCTCCTGGGTATAGCTGATTTCATCCATCATGCGTTTGTAGCTAAGTGCAATTTCTATCGCGTTGAGATCTTCCCGCTGCAGATTTTCCAGTAACGCCAGTTCCAGCAGTTGCTGGTCGTTGGCCTGACGGATGTAAGCCGGGATATCTTTCAAGCCGGCTATCTTCGCCGCGCGGTAACGTCGCTCCCCCGATATCAACCGGTATTTGCCGGTATCGAGTTTTGACACGGTCACCGGTTGAATGATATCGTGCATCCGGATGGAATTTGCCAGTTCGTTGAGCGACTGCTCATCGAAATCATACCTCGGCTGCCGTGGATTGGTTTCGATCTGGTCAAGGCCGATGCGCAGGATATTTGTTGCTGCTTCAACAACATTGCTTTTCAACTGCCCCGAAGTTGTCTTCAGGTCCGCATCGATATTCATCAACAGGGATCGGATGCCCTTGCCAAGTGCATCCTTATTGTTTTGTTTCGGAGTTGTCATGTATAAAAAAAACGTTGAATTATTTTGCCTATGGCCACTGAAATCTTCTTCTTCTGCCCATACCCCATTGCTCACTGCCCAAACCGTTCTACTGGTTTCTGATTGCTGACTACTGATAGCTGATTACTCTCTGCAATCACTCAAAGACCCTTTCTTTCTGCGTAATCTTCGTCATGTTATTCTTCTGCAGGATCTCTTTGGCCAGGTTGAGGTAGTTTACCGCTCCTTTGCTGGAAGCATCATACAGGATCACCGGTTTGCCCACGCTCGGCGCTTCACTAATGCGCGTGTTGCGGTGGATGATGGTATCGAAAACAATCTCGTCGAAATGACGCCGCACTTCGTTCACCACCTGGTTGCACAAACGCAGGCGGCCGTCATACATTGTCATCAGGATGCCTTCAATTTGCAACGACTGGTTTAGACGGTTCTGAACGATTTTGATGGTATTGAGCAATTTGCCAAGGCCTTCCAGGGCAAAAAATTCCGTTTGAACCGGCACCAGAACGGAATGTGCCGCCGTGAGGGCATTTACCGTGATCAGGCC
>JBBSSY010000466.1:0-3599 GCA_038241595.1 Chitinophagales bacterium
TTAGCAGTTAGCAGTTAGCAGTTTGCAATTCGGACACAACATCAATTGTTATTCCGTAAACAGCCGCAATACGATCTTTGATGGCTGGCACAAAATAATCATCAACACAAAATACGAATCATGCAAAATTCTCAACAAAAAATACGCGTGCTGGTTATCGGTTGTGGAAACATGGGTGCCTCGCATGCCATGGCCTATCATACCAATGACAAATTCGAGATCTGCGGGCTGGTGTCAACCGGTAAGTCGAAAGAGGCGTTGAATGCCAAACTGGGCGGCGGGTATGCCTTGTATGATGATGGCATGGACGCCATCGAACGGGCAAAACCCGATGCCGTTTGTATTTCTACCTATCCCGATACGCACGAAGCATTTGCCATCAAAGCGTTTGAATCTGGTTGTCACGTGTTCATTGAAAAACCCCTCGCTGATACGGTGGAAGGCGCTGAACGGGTGGTTACCGCTGCAAAAAAAGCCGGTAAGAAGCTGGTCGTGGGGTATATCCTGCGGCATCATCCCTCGTGGGAAAAGTTTGTGGAGCTGGCCCGCGAACTTGGCAAGCCGCTGGTCATGCGGATGAACCTCAACCAGCAAAGCGATGGGTACATGTGGGGCGTGCACCGCAACCTGATGAAAAGCCTGAGCCCAATCGTGGATTGCGGCGTACATTATATCGATGTGATGTGCCAGATTACACGTGCAAAACCGGTGCAGGTGTATGCCATCGGTGCCCGCCTGACCGAAGACATCCCCGCGGGCAATTATAATTACGGGCAGCTGCAGCTGCGCTTCGATGACGGTTCTGTGGGTTGGTACGAAGCTGGCTGGGGCCCGATGATGAGCGAAACAGCATTTTTTGTAAAAGATGTTATCGGACCGAAAGGGTCGGTATCGATCGTGGCGAAAGACGCCGGCGGTACCGGCAAGTCGTCGTCCATCGAGGCGCATACTAAAACGGAGGCGATCCGCTTTCACCATGCGGAGCTGGATAAAGACGGGCACTTTGCAAAAGCAGACACGTGGATCAACCTGCAGGACGAACCCGATCACCAGGAACTATGCAACCGCGAACAACGTTATTTTCTCCGCTCGATCGAAGAAAACCTTGACCTGGCCGACCATGGCGAAGACGCAGTCAACAGCCTGCGCATTGCATTCGCCTGCGATGAGTCGGTTCGAACCGGCCAGGTAGTTGTTTTGTAATTAAAAGGTTCAGTTACTTAGAACCACGAAGACACCAGGACAGGAAGCTTTTATTTGTTTCCCGGTGCATTCGTGGTTCAATACCCCACCCGCTTCTTGCTTTAGTTAACAAATCTCCCATTTAATCGTTACAAAGAAGGCTAGTTTTGCATCGGTTGCTAACTTTACATCTTACAAGATCTGTAATGTCGCCCTATGTACATTTTTTGTAATAAATATTTACAACCCTCATGTTACCAATGTTTCGTCTGCCGGTCCTTTTATTTCTTCTTATACTAACTGCCCCTCTGTTTCTTTTTTCGCAGGACAATTTCACCATCAGCGGTACCATAACGTCTGCTAAAACAGGTGAAACGCTGATTGGTGCCTCCATGCGCGTGGTTCAGTCCACTGCAGGAACCACCAGCAATGAATACGGTTTCTACTCGCTGACACTGGACAGGGGAAAGCACACGCTTGAGTTTTCTGCCATCGGCCTGGGCGCCAGGCAACAGGAAGTTACGCTGGAGAAAAACCTGGTGCTCAACATACACCTTGAAGACGCCAGTGCCGAACTGGAAACCGTTGTCGTTAAAACAGCGATCAACCGGAGAAGCATTACCAACCCCCAAATGGGTATGGACAGGCTGACGATGTCGGAAACAAAAAACATTCCCATGTTATTCGGCGAAAGGGATATACTGAAATCAGTGCAGCTTTTACCGGGCATCAAGTCGGCGGGGGAGGGTAGCAGCGGCTTTTACGTTCGTGGCGGCGCTGCCGACCAAAACCTGATCCAGCTGGATGAAGCCACGGTGTACAACGCGTCGCACCTGCTCGGTTTTTTCTCCACGTTTAATTCAGATGCCATCAAAGACGTAACCGTGTACAAAGGCGGCATGCCGGCGCAATACGGCGGCAGGCTGTCGTCTGTGCTCGACATCAAAATGAATGAAGGCAATAACCAGGATTATGATGTCAGCGGCGGCGTGGGACTGATCTCTGCGAAACTGAATGTTGAAGGGCCGATTCAAAAAAACAAATCATCATTTTTGATCTCGGCTCGACGGACGTATGTCGACATGTTTCTCAAACTCTCTAACGACTCTTCGCTCAACAACAACCGACTGTATTTTTATGACCTGAACGCCAAATTAAATTACCAGCTGGGGCAGAAAGACCGGCTGTATATTTCCGGCTATTTTGGCCGAGACCAGTTGGGCGTAGGTGAATTGTTCGGCCTGCAATGGGGCAATGGCACCGGCACCATCCGGTGGAATCATATTTACAACAGCAAACTCTTTTCAAATACGTCACTTATCTACAGCAACTTCGATTATAAAATTTCCATCCGGAGCGGCAGCAACGATTTTGACATCTTTTCGCAGATCAGGGATTTTAATGTCAAACACGAATTCCAGTGGTACGCCGATAGCCGCAACAGCGTCCGGTTTGGTTTCAACTCGATCTACCACACCATCCGCCCGGGAGAAATAACCACCACGGCCACATCGAGCCTGAACGAGGCGATCCGGCAAAAGAGACACTCCTGGGAAAATGCCGTCTACCTGTCCAATACCTTTAAGGCCTCCGATAAAATCAACCTGACATACGGCGCGCGGCTGACCGCCTTCAGCGTGCTTGGTAAGGGCGATTATTTCGGCATCAATCCCGAAGGCGTTGTTACCGATACCATGTCATACAAAGCCGGTGAATTTGTTAAGACCTATGTGAACCTGGAGCCGCGGGTAGCATTGAGTTATATCATCAACCCTTCCGCTTCCGTAAAGACTTCTTACGTGAGGAACGTGCAGAACCTGCACCTGTTAACGAACTCCACCACCGGTTCACCGACGGATAAATGGATCGCGAGTACCAATATTATTAAACCGGAGATCTCGGACCAGGTGTCTGTGGGCTGGTATAAAAACCTGGCCAGCAACAAGTACGAACTAACGATTGAAACGTATTATAAAAGGCTGCTAAACCAGATCGATTACCGCACCGGTGCCAATATCTTCATCAATAGCGACGCCATCGAAACGCAGTTGTTGTTTGGCAAAGGAAGGGCATACGGCATCGAATGGCTGTTGCGTAAACAAACCGGTAAACTAACGGGTTGGCTCAGCTACACCTTGTCAAAAACGGAACGCAAAATCGATGGGCTCAATACCAATAAATGGTATAACGCACGCCAGGACCGCACCCATGATATTGCGATCGTGGGATCGTATCAATACAATAAAAAATGGACCTTCTCCGCCAACTGGATCTTTTATACCGGTGATGCCGTTACCTTTCCCGCGGGCAAATACCGCGTTGACGGGCAGGTGATTTTTTATTATACGGAACGCAACGGCTACCGCATGCCGAATTATCACCGGCTGGATTTGGGCGCTACGCTGCAGTTGAAGAAA
>JBBSSY010000467.1:0-3589 GCA_038241595.1 Chitinophagales bacterium
ATATAAAAAAAACAAAATTTCAACCACATTAAATTTAAAGATTTAAATTTTCCCAAAATATCGCACACCAACTCACAATACGCCTGATACCTCATAGCGTATAGCTGATTGCTGTAGCTGATAGCTGATAGCTGATTAACCCGATACAAACAAACTTCACCATGAGCAAAGAAATTACAAGCAGGAAACAGGACTATTCGCAATGGTACAACGACCTGGTATTAAAAGGAAGCCTGGCGGATTATACTGCGGTGCGGGGATGTATGGTCATAAAACCTTACGGATTCGCGCTTTGGGAAAATATGCGCGACCAACTGGACAAGATGTTCAAGGAAACAGGACATGTAAACGCTTATTTTCCGTTGTTTATTCCAAAGAGTTTTTTAAGCAAAGAAGCCGCCCACGTGGAAGGCTTTGCGAAAGAATGTGCAGTAGTGACTCATTACCGCCTCATGAACGATCCCAATGGCAATGGAATTATCGTGGACCCGGATGCCAGGCTGGAAGAAGAGTTGATTGTTCGTCCTACGAGTGAAACCATTATCTGGAACACGTACAAAGACTGGATACAGTCGTATCGCGACTTGCCGCTGCTCATAAACCAGTGGGCAAACGTGGTTCGCTGGGAAATGCGGACACGTTTGTTCTTACGTACCGCGGAGTTTCTCTGGCAGGAAGGGCATACGGCGCATGCCACCTCCGTCGAAGCGGTGGCAGAAGCCGAGCTGATGCTCAATATCTATGCTGAATTTGCTGAAACCTATATGGCGGTTCCGGTGATCAAGGGCGTAAAAACGGAAAGCGAACGGTTCGCTGGTGCAGTAAATACTTATTGCATCGAGGCGTTGATGCAGGATGGCAAGGCGTTGCAGGCGGGTACTTCCCATTTCCTGGGACAGAACTTCGCGAAAGCCTTCGATGTAAAATTTTCTGACAGGGAAAATAAATTGGAGTATGTCTGGGCGACCAGCTGGGGCGTCAGCACCCGCCTGATTGGTGGTCTTGTCATGGTGCACAGCGATGACCAGGGACTGATCCTGCCACCCCGGATCGCCCCGCTACAGGTGGTTATTGTGCCCATCTATAAAGGGGCAGAACAAAAAGCAGTTATGGATGCAGTGATTCTCGACCTGGTTAAAGCCTGCAAGCAAGCCGGCATCCGCGTGAAATATGACGACAGTGACAACAATCGCCCGGGTTGGAAATTCGCCGAGTATGAAATGAAGGGTGTACCGGTACGCATCGCGATCGGCCCGCGTGACCTCGAAAACAAATCTGCCGAACTCGCCCGTCGCGATACAAAAGAAAAAAGTGTCGTACCCCTGGACGGACTGCCGGAAAGACTGGTGGCCTTGCTGGATGAGATTCAGCAGAACATGTTTAACCGGGCAAAAGCGTACCGAGATGCGCTGATAACCCGCGTGGATACCTGGGAAGCCTTTGAAGAACAACTGGACGGAGCAGGTGGTTTTATCTCCGCACATTGGGACGGAACGACAGAAACCGAAGAGGCCATTAAAGAAAAAACAAAAGCAACCATTCGTTGCATTCCGCTGGATAATCCGCTGGAAGATGGAACCTGTATTCTTACCGGCAAGCCGAGTACGCAACGGGTGCTTTTTGCGAGGGCATATTGAGGGATAAGCTGTTAATTTAATGAATGATCAAGAATCAAGAATCAATGCTCAATTAATGTCGTTTAGTTAAGAGAATACTCAATGTTCAACGCTCAATTTTCAATGCTCAGTGCAGAAAATTCAGCCGGATGCACTATCCTTTATTGAATATTGAGCGTTGATTATTGATTATTGAATATTTTTTTGAGACTCCTTAACTAAACGACGTCAAATGCTCCATGTTCATTGCAGAAAGTGATTCTCCCGACATAGCCTTGTCGCATGATCATTTTGTAAATAAACCCTGGCGTCCTCTTGCAACATCTGATAATATTCATTTAATTGTGTCATTAATTAAAACGACCCTTAAATCGACCCTACATGGAACAACGGCCTTTTCAACAAGCACCTCCCACAACAGCACAGCCAAAGAACTGGCTGGTTGAATCTATTCTTGTAACGATATTTTGCTGTATGCCGTTTGGTATCGCGGGGATCGTATTTGCATCGCAGGTGAGTTCCAAATGGGCCAACGGTGATTATGACGGTGCGTTACGGTCGTCAAAAGATGCTGCCAAGTGGACCAAAATCGGTTTTTTTATTGGGATCGTTGTGATCGTCCTTTACATCATCGCCATATTTGCATTTGGCGTGACATCATTTTGGGGCGGCCGCGGACGTTTTAATTAGGAGCAGGCGACAGCACGTATCTTCTACTCAAAATCCAGTATTATTATCCGTTTGCCATGGTTCATCGCCGATTCGTGTGCGCAGATACCGGCACAGGTGTAATTGGCAGCAACATCCGCATCCACCACCGAGTTGCGACCTTCCACGATGGCGGCCACAAATTCCTGCACGAGATGCGGGTGCGATCCGCCGTGACCAGCCCCCTGTAAAAAGGATACGTGGTTGGGGTCGTCAATTTTTTCGCGTTTTGTAAAATGTTTGATTGATTCAATCAAGAGTGAATCGGTATCGGGTACGTCATGCGCCGTTCGTATTCACCGCCGTCGAAGATTACGTGGCTTTCATCCTGCAGCTGTTCCCATTCGAATGACATTTTTGTTCCGTACACATCATAGCTTTCCCGGTACTGTCGAACCACGTCGAAGAGTGAACGCGTGGCTTCTGCAACAACGTCTGAGTTCTTCAGCATAAACGTTGCCGTTTCCACGGCGAACGGAGATCCGTAACGGCTGGCGAGGTCATCACTCAACCGGCCGGAGCCGTGGCACACTACCGATTCCGCCTTGGTATTGTTGATGCGAAGGAGGGGAGAGATGGCATGCGTGCCGTTCAGCATCGGGGGGAAGCCGCGCCAGTAATCGGCCCAACCCTCCATGCTCATGTCCTGGATATGAGAACCCCTCACAAACTGTATCCGGCCCAGTTGACCGCTTTCTGCCAGTTGCAGTCCATATAAAAATTCGCGGGTATACAAGGCCGTTTCCATCATCATATATACCTTACCGGCTTTCTTTTTGGCATCTACGATCGCCTGGCAGTCTGCCACTGTCATCGCCATCGGGATCGTACAGGCAGTATGTTTACTGGCATTCAGCGAAGCCAGCACCATTTGCGCATGTTCCGGAACCGGCGTTACCACATGAATAGCGTCTATATCTGACCGTTTGACAACATCTTCGTAGTTCTCAAAACAAAGATCTTTGTCAAGATGGAAGCGCGCAGCAAGTTCATCCAGCGTGTTTCGGTTGCGGGTACAGATGCCAACGGCTTTGATGTTAGGATGTTTTTGGTAGATAGGAATGTATTCTTTTCCAAAGCCCATTCCGACAATTACAACGTTGATTTTTTGATCGCTCATGAGATTTCGTTAAAGGTGAAAGGGTTATGGTGATGGCCGGGATGTCGGCAAGGAGCGCACTGCCGGCTACCGGGATTGTCATCTATGCGCGGCCCACTGGATGGCATTGCGAAGGATGTGCTGGTACTTGGCGATATCATGCGCG
>JBBSSY010000468.1:0-3578 GCA_038241595.1 Chitinophagales bacterium
ATTCGACCCGTGTAACAACGGCAGACTGCCTGATGCGGCAACCCCGTTTCAGCAGGTCTGCTTCCATAAATTCAATCATGTTTCCGTAGCCGCCGTGGGGACGGTATTGCTCCTCCTCTTCTGCGGTCCATTCATCACGAAGTGCCAGCGCACTGGCCCTGCTGCTGTCTGCAGCGTCGTACCCTTCCACGAAACTTTTTACGGAATTACGGAGAGCGGCATGCTGATCCCCGGAGAAATACGTTTCAAGGAATTCTTTGACGGTCATGTCTTCGCGCAACTCCTGCAGGCGTTTGGTAAGCAGGTCTCCGTTTTCAACGAAATCCTGTTCCTGTAAAAATTTGCCGCTTTTGTTTCGCCAGATTTCCCCCTGGATGGCGCGATAGGAGAGTCCGGCCTCTTGGAGCAACGCGGTGGTTTTCGGCAGATCGCCATGGATAAATTCGGCGCCGGCTTCAACCCGTATGGCAAAACCGGGCTCGGCGATCGTGTGCACGCGGCCACCGAGGCGGGGCCTGGCTTCCAGCACCGTCACTGAAAATCCCGCTTTGCACAAGGTGCGCGCGGCAGCAAGCCCGCTTACGCCACCACCAATGATAACGATGTCTGAATGATCCATGGAGTAAATGTAAGCTATCAGCTATCAGCAGTCAGCTATGAGCTATGGAAAATCAACAATTAGCAGTCAGAAGACAATTGTGAAGCATTTTGCCTGATTTCCAGATCAATGTCGTTAGCTATAAAAAATAATAAATATTCAAAGCTCAATAAGAAACATCGAGTCCTGGCGACTTTTTCTTTATCGAATATTGACCATAGAATATTGATTACTGAATATTTTTTAAGGTTCCTAACCGATGATATTGTTAGCTGACAGCTGATAGCTGAAAGCTGATAGCTGATAGCTGATTGCTGATCGCTGACAGCTGCGCAGATTTCCCTATCTTGTCCCCCTATTCTCCAAAAGCAAATCATTGATCATTTGAAGCATTTATTTCTTCTTTGTTGGGTACTCATGTCCATCTCGGTATCAGGCCAGAAAAAAAACGCCTCTTTTCAACTGCATATTCACAAAGCCACCTCCACCATCAACATCGATGGGGTAAACGATGAACAGGGCTGGCGCGATGCGGAAGCGACTTCGGCCTTTTCCAGGGTACTGCCGATGGACACTGGTTTAGCAAAGGTGCTGACCGAAGTACGCATGACGTATGATGACCATAACCTGTATGTTATTGCCACCTGTTTCCTGCTTAAACCGGGTCCGTACATGGTGGAATCGTTGAAACGGGATTTTGCCTTTGGCAAGAATGACAACCTGCTCCTGTTTATGGATCCATTCAACGACCTGACCAACGGCTTTACCTTCGGCGCGAACGCAGCAGGCGCACAATGGGACGGAACGCTCTACGAAGGCGGCAAGGCCGACCTGAGCTGGGAAAATAAATGGGTGTCGGCCGTAAAAAATTATCCAGACAAATGGATCTTCGAAGCGGCGATCCCTTTTAAATCGATCCGATATAAAAAAGGCATTACCGAGTGGGGCATCAACTTCAGCCGGCTGGATATTACCGAAGCCGAAAAATCTTCCTGGGCGCCTGTACCCCGGCAGTTCCCAACGGCATCGCTGGCATACACCGGCTCCCTGGTGTGGGATGCGCCGCCGCCACAGGCCGGGTCAAATGTATCTGTTATACCTTATGTACTCGGCGGCATCGCCCGCAATTATGAAGCAAAAACGCCCACCCGTTACCGCAAAGACATCGGTGGCGATGTGAAAGTGGCACTCACGTCTTCGCTCAATCTTGACCTGACCTTTAACCCCGATTTTTCGCAGGTGGATGTAGACCGGCAGGTAGCCAACCTCGACCGGTTTGAATTGTTCTTCCCGGAAAAAAGACAATTTTTCCTGGAGAATAATGACCTCTTTGCCAATTTTGGTTACGCCACCATTCGCCCGTTCTTTTCACGACGGGTAGGCCTGGGCGTGCCCATTACGTATGGCGGCAAAATGAGCGGAAGCATCGATAAAAACTGGCGGATTGGTGTCATGGATGTACAAACGAAAAGCGTTGATGCTACCGGGTTGCCTGCGCAGAATTTCGCAGTGGCGGTGCTGCAACGGCGCATGTTCTCCCGCTCGAATGTGCGGGTGATGTTTGTCAACAAACAATCATTTGACTACGAACCGGGGAAGGACACGACAAAACCGCTGTACAGTCTCTACAACCGCAACCTCGGACTTGAATACAACCTGGCTTCCAATAACAATTTCTGGACGGGCAAAGTGATGTTCCTTAAATCGTTTACGCCTGGCAGAACGCAGAACGACCTGGTGCATGCCGCCAATTTATTGTACACCAGTAAGAAGTGGATCGTAGGCTGGCAACACGAAGTGATCGGCCGGTCATACGTGGCAGAGGCGGGTTATGTACCCAGGAACAATTACATCAAATTGAACCCGCAGGCAAGTCTCTTGTTCTTCCCGGCACATTCGGCGGTGGTGAGCCACGGTCCGAAATTAATAAGTAATAATTTTTACGATCTTTCCTTCCACAAGACCGATAACGAAAACTATTTATCTTACAACGTAAACTGGCGCAACCAGGCGGTATTTGATGCCTGGGTGTCGCATGACTATGTGCAATTGTTGCAGCCTTTCGATCCCACCAATTCCGGAAAAGACACGCTGGCGCGTAATTCTCAGCACCGCTGGAACGCCTGGGGGCTTGACTACATTTCCAAACCGCAACAACTGTTTACGTTTTCATTGTCTACGCGTTACGGCGGTTATTACGCCAACGGCAGCCGCCTGAACCTGACCAGTGAACTGCGCTATCGCTTCCAGCCGTATGTAAGCATATCAATTAATACCAGTTATAACCACATCCGTTTGCCGCAACCCTGGGCCACAACCAATTTCCTGCTGATCGGTCCGAATGTGGATGTAACGTTTACCAACAAGTTATTCTTCTCTGCGTTTTTACAATATAATGAACAGTTGAAAAACATGAACCTGAATACGCGTATCCAATGGCGCTATAAACCGGCGTCTGACCTGTTCCTGGTATATACAGACAATTATTATCCTTCACCCTTTTCCGTGCGCAACCGCGCCATTGTGCTGAAGTTTAATTACTGGTGGAATATTTAGGAATTGGGGTATGGGGTATGAGGTAGTCAAAGATCAACCACATCACCAAACAATTTCCCAGCGGCTTTCTTTGTCTTTTGCATAAGACAATCCATTACTCATAACATGTACTTCCCGGTTCGTTTTTGCATCCACATATTGTTTTTGTTCGTACACCCGGATGCCATTGTTTTCCTTTGACAGGTATACCGTTAATGCATGCATGGTTGGCATTACGTCGTGCAGCCACTGTTCATCACTCTCTTTTACAAATGCCTGGCTCATACCCTGAAATTTTATGGTGAATTAATGCAGTTATAGAATTATCCTGCAATTTCTGCACCAGTCGATCGCCTGAACGGAGTGTCGCCTGACGAAATTAGTAGGGACAATGTATGCCTTCTGTCTTATTTTTGTCTGGCCTGTTTTACGATAACCATAAAAG
>JBBSSY010000469.1:0-3577 GCA_038241595.1 Chitinophagales bacterium
GACCGCCACGAGGCTATAGGTTGCGGCTGTTTTAGCGAGGGTCGGCTGTTGTTGCCTGGCGGTTACCCCTGCGATGCCCATCCAGTGTCCGCCGGGGGATAATTTTTTGATGCTGTATACCAGGTGCCCGACCGTTTGGGTGGCGTAGGGGTTACAGTCCCAAAAGTCGGCCACCTGCGTTTGTTCATCGCTGAGGTGTTCCTGCGTATCGTACACGTCCTGGCAGGCCGCCAGGAACAGCGGGGTATTATACGCTGCAGGTCGCGGCATTACAAACTGGCTGGCCGCAATCAGTGTCATTGGCCGGATCTGGTTCCAGTAGGGTTCTATCCCCTCCATATAATCGGGTGGGGTTGGCTGCCAGGAGCCGTTCGTTATTGACGGGGTAAAACGCTGCAGCGTACGCGTTTGGAGGTAGTGATCATCCCGGCTCCATTGCAGAATATGCGCGGCGACCTGGTCGCCAAAACGAATCGAGCGGTTATACCTGCCCGTGTCTGTCGTGCGCGTCTGTAAAATTGGGGCCAATGAATCCCATTCATGCTGGAACATTTCCTTGGAAAAGACCAGCGCATACGCCGTTTTGTAAAATGCTCGGGTACCTGCCAATAGCCAGTCGCACTCGGTGAAACCCGGTGGTGGCAAGGCTTCCAGGCCATTCAGTTGCCCTGCATAACTTTTATAGGAGGCATCGCTGTAGCGGCAGGCCTCGTAAAAAGCGATCGTTGTGTAGGCGTAGTTACGGCTGGCAACGAGCGGGGAGGTGATGTCACGGATCATCACGTCGGTCAGGCACTGCAGGCTTTGTGCCATGAGGGCTACATCCTGTTTCTGTGCCTGCGCCGTGGTTAACAGCAACGAACACACGCTAATTAATCCTGAATATCTGAATCTTGTCATTGTTGTTGGCAACTATTATAAAGCCGTCGATGATAATCATTTGACGCGCATCCCTGGCGGTGAAAATACCACTGTCGGCAACGGGTGAAAAATCCCCGTTTTTCTCCTGCGTGAGCAGCAATCCCTTTCCGGCATCGTACCGTCCAGACTGTGCCCGCACGCTGTAATTATTGCCGGCCAGCAGGATGTCGGGCAGTCCGTCCCGGTTAAAATCAGACCCGATCATAGCCCGAACGGGGAATACCTGTGCTTCATTGATAAACGGTTTAAAATGAAATTGCTGTTGCTCGTTGATAAATATTCCTGATCTGAATTCTTCGACTTCCAGGTGCAGGGCTTTTTTCAGCGTTTCGTCTTCTATGATGTCCTTTACGGTCGCGCTGGAATAGGCTTCATAGGTGGGAAACTTCACTTTGAGGGAAGGCAACTGGTCGAGCAGTTCGTCGCGCGTGGCCATGGGGTAGCTTTTGCCGTGGACAAAGTAGCTGACGATACAATCCATCGAGCCGTTGTGGTCGATGTCTGCCGCATCCATCGTCACCGGGAACTCGGGCGATGGTTTTAGCTGGCTGTTCAACCCATGGTTGCCTGCTATGATGTCAAGATCGCCGTCGTGGTCAATGTCTACGAGCTGTAATGTGTTCCACCAGCCACTTGAATGCGCCACGGTCTTTATCTGTTCTTTTGCAAAATAGGGCGCATTCTCCTGGCCGAAAAGGATGGTCACCGGCATGTATTCACCTGCAATTACCAGGTCGGCGACGCCATCTTTGTTGAGGTCGCCGGTGCATGCGGTGCCTACCATCCCGATATTTTTAAGGAGGTCGGGGGTGGCATCGGTGAATTTACCATGGTCATTGATAAACAGGTAGCTGCGCGGCGCCACGGGGTAGGCACCGGTCGTAACCTGTCCGCCACGAAATATGTCCAGGTCTCCATCCTGGTCGATGTCGATGGCCACCACGGTTCCGCCGGAGGAGGCGGTTTGCGGCAGTGCATCAGGCCGGTATGAGAAATTTCCCTTGCCGTCGTTCCAATAAATATGATCCTGGAAATGGTCTTCATTGCCACCGCTGACAACATAGAGGTCGAGATCCTTGTCCTGGTCGAAGTCGGCAAAGATGGCTTCGACGGCCTCAAAGTCACGGTGAGCCGCAAACGCCGGGATGGCTTGTTCGGTAAATTTACCGTTTCCCTTGTTGAGATAGATAACCCCGGCTTGTCCGCGGGCGCCGCCGATAAAAAAATCTTTTTTGCCATCGCCGTTTACGTCGCCGGCTGCGAGCGCCGGACCATTTCGGGAGAACTGGTGGGGCAGGAGGGGCTCTTTTTTAAAATCGTTGTACGCATCTTCTGTATGCACGAAAGGGAGGGAATCGCTGGTTTCTGAAAATCGTTCAAATACCGGCTTTGTTTTTTCCATGGAAGCCCTGGCATTTTTATGGTCCGCGATCAGGGTCTGGTTCACCGCCTGCCGGGTGAGCACCTGCGTTTTTCCATCCTTCCAGGTGATGGTAACGGTTACGGATGCGCGCTTACCCAGGCCGAAGATGAGGCAGGGTTCCACCGAAGACTGGAAACCATGAACGAGTTCGAGTTCCTGCAGTTGCTGGAAGCCATCGTCGTTTGATACCACCACGCGGGCGCCAATGCCAAACGGGTTTTTGGCATCCCCGGCAAAACGGATCTTGAGGTAATTGTTCTTTAAATTTTCCGCATGGTTCTGCCAGATAAAAGCCGGCTGGTTGATATTGTTCACCACCAGGTCCCAGTCGCCGTCATTGTCGAAATCGCCGTAAGCGGCGCCATTCGACAGCGACGCGGCATCCATGCCCCAGTCTTTGCTGCTGTTCTCAAACTGTAGATTGCCCTTGTTGTGGAAGAGATAATTTTTCACTTGCGAGGCGGGCATTTTTTTAACGATGTCGAAGAGGTCGGGTTCTTTGCCGAGTGCACGTGCCTTACGGATCTCTTCCGGCGCGGAGTATTTCAGGAAGTCCATGTTGGTATAATCGCGCATGTACCCGTTTGAAATAAACAGATCCTGCCAGCCGTCGAGGTCGTAGTCACCAAAGAGCGCAGACCAGCTCCAGTCGGTGTTTGAAATGCCCGCCAGTTGCCCCATTTCGCTGAACGATACCTGCTGTTTGTGTTTGGTGGCCACCTGCAGCATGTTCCTCATATACTGGTAATAGTATCCATTACGAATGAGCCTCTGGAAGTAGTCGTAGCCGTCTGCACCTTTCAGCAATTTCTGGCGTTTGTTGTCTTCCGGCAGCATGTCGAGCGTGAAGAGGTCGCTCATCGCGTCGTTGTTGATGTCGCTGACATCGGAGCCCATTGAGAATTTTGACGTATGACCGAAAAAACTCGTCAGCTGGTCTTTAAATGTCCCATCATGCTGGTTGATGTACAGGTAGTCGTCTTCGTCGTAGTCGTTCGACACGTAGAGGTCGCTCCAGCCGTCGCCGTTGAAATCAGCAACGGCGACGCCGAGTCCAAAGCCGATCGGGTTGCCTTTTATGCCGGCGTCTGCGGAAACATCGGTGAAATAAGTGCCATCGTTGCGGTACAGTTTATCGCCGGCGAGCGAGTCGCGGGCTGATTTCATGTAGGCCACGTCGAACCTCGTATACCGTTTGACCGGGTGATTCAGCAGGTACAGGTCCAGGTCACC
>JBBSSY010000470.1:0-3575 GCA_038241595.1 Chitinophagales bacterium
ATCACCGTTCTTCCTACCCAGTTGCTTTTGATGACACCTTCGGGCGTAACGGTAAACACGGCGGAGAATGTAAATTTGTCCTCGTTGGGCCGCAGCGAACAGAGTTCATTGGATATGCGTTCGGGCAGCATCGGGTTTACGCGATCAGGCAGGTATACGGAGGTAGCGCGTTCGTAGGCGGCTTTGTCAAGCACTGAATCCACTTCTACATAATAGCTGACGTCGGCGATGTGAACACCGATCTCGTAATTGCCATCCGGCATCACGCGGAAAGATATCGCATCATCAAAATCCTTCGCGTCGAGCGGATCGATGGTAACGGTAAGTATCTCGCGGAAGTCCCTGCGCCGGGCGATCTCTTCCGCTGGCAATACATCCGGCAATGCTGCGGATGCTTCGGCCACTTCCTCGGAGAATCCGATCGGGAAACCGGCGGCCAGGATCAGGTCCTGCATTGCCATGTTGCCGATGTCTTTCGCATCGATCACCCGAATCACCTCACCTTCCGGTTTCTTCTTTTTCTCCCATTGCGTGATCCTGACCACTACCCGGTCGTTGTCGACCGCACCGTTTAATTTATCGAGCGGCACGTAGATGTCAGGCATCGGTTTATCGGTATCGGCGGCAAAAAAGGCGAAATTTTTATTGAGTTCGAGATGGCCGGCGAATTCAAGCTGTTTACGTTTAACCACGTCCGTTACTACGCCCTGTTTCCGCCCGCTTTTTCCGGATTCATTCAACACCTTTACCCGGACGGTATCACCATGAAGTGCAGTGTTAAAATCATTCGGGCGAATTAAAATATCGGTTTCCAGGTTATCCACGACCACGTATCCCATACCCGAACGGGTAATGTCTAACACGCCCTGGAAGTCACCCTTGCCGGCCTGCTTTTCGTTTCTGTTTTCGTTGTCTTTGCTTCCCATGCTATACTATTGAGGGGTGTAATTAAATTGATGGATAAATTCTTTTATATTTTGATCGAATGCCGCAGTGCCGTTAAAAAGGAACTCCGAGGCAATTGGTATAACGAATAATGGTGCGTCATTGAGCACATTCTCAAATTTAATCAGCCTGACCGCATCTTTTTCAGTAGTAAGTATAATTTTTGATGCGCCCGGCATCTCTTCGAATCGATTCATAATGCGCTTCAGGTCGTCGATGGTAAAAACCTGGTGATCGCGGAAACGCAATTGCTCGTACTTGTCGACTGCCTGATCCAGCAAATTTTTCAATGGCGCCGGATTGGCGATACCTGTCACCAACAGTACTTCGTCGGTTTTATGCAACTCGTGGGGCACCCTGGTTATAATGTGGTATGGTGTGGCATAGCGAATGGATGAAAAATAAAGTTGTTGTTGGGGAAGCAGCTTTAGTTCAGCAACTACCGCATCTTTCTCTGCTATCGACATCTCTTTTTTACACTTCGTCACAATAACAACATCTGCCCTTTTAACACTATTTTTTTCATCACGCAAACTACCGGTTGGCAAGTACCAGTCGCGGGTATAAAGATTGTTGCAGTCAACCAGTAAAATGTTCAGGCCGGCTTTCACGCGACGATGCTGGAAGGCATCATCGAGCAGAATGACCCCCGTCTCCGGCCGGTCGTGCAGTAACTGGGGAATGGCCTCGAGGCGTTCCTCCCCCACACTAACGGCAATGCGCGGAAACTTATTATGAAATTGCATCGGTTCATCCCCTATCTCAAGGGCGGTGCTGCTGTCACCTGCCAGCGCATACCCCTTAGTTTTGCGCTTGTAGCCCCGACTTAACGTGGCCACGGCCACGTCGTTCTGCAGCAACATGACCAGGTATTCCACCATCGGCGACTTACCGGTTCCACCAACCGACAAATTGCCAACACAGATCACCGGCAGGTTGAATGATATCGAATGAATAATATTTTTATCGTACAGCCTGTTCCTGAACCACACAGCAAGGAAATATAATAAAGAGAAAGGAAAAAGGAGCATCCGAAGGGTTCCCACCAACTGAAAATTAAAATTCATAAATCGTATTCGGTGTAAAGCATACGTTTAAAGGTACGTCAAATTCATTGAGGTCTTCAATGCGCTCCTCGGCCTCAAAAAAGGAAAATCCTATTTTCAGCACATCCGTCCGGCAGGTAGCCAGGAAACGATCGTAAAATCCTTTGCCATATCCCACGCGAAAGCCCTGTTTATCAAACGCGAGAAGGGGCACGAAGACCGCATCGATGTCTCCCGGGCTCATCGCGACACCATCCACCGGCTCCATAACGCCATAACTATTTGGCTCAAACGCCGTTTCATCGTGTACGGCCATGGCTGTCAAACGCTGGCCGCGCATAGTCATCACCGGGAAAGCAACCTGCAGCCCGGGTATGCGAAAGGACACGTAATCAGCCATCAGGTGCGTATTAACCTCCCCCTTCTCCAGCATTGGCCAGTATGTCATCAAACTACGTATATCACCCAGCTGGTACAGTTGAAAACGGATCAGGAGGAGATCATTGTTGATCAGCACCTCTTTTTCTGAGAGCCGGTTCCTTCTTTCCAGGCTGTACACCCGAAGAGTTTGTTTATTCATTACCGGATCTTTGCAGGCTCAGCAACAGTTTTTCCCGCAGTTTATCGGCCTGTACCGCCAGGGAGGTGGAATCTAAAACAGGCAGATGTGGCACGTGGCCGATCACCGGGTACCCGCTCCAACCGGCGATTTGGTCCCCATAGTCAAGATATTCGTCATTGAAAATCCAGCCAAGTACTTTTAACCCCCTGGCGCGGCATGCCTGCGCAGTCAGCAGCGAGTGGTTGATGCTGCCCAGGTAGTTCCGGCTGACCAATATCACTGCTGCATCCAGTTTGTCAATAAGATCGATGACAAACTCATGGTCATTCAGCGGAACCATTACGCCGCCAGCACCTTCGATCACCAGGTAGGGGTTTGCCGTGACTAATTTTTCGAAATCACCGGTTACCCTGCCAAGGTCTATGGCCATGTTTTCCGCCCTGGCGGCCAGGTGTGGGGAAGCAGGGAGTTGAAAGCGATAAGTCTCCGGATGGATCTTTAACAGCGGGTCATCCACCTGCCGGCGCATCCACTCGCTGTCAGTTCCTTCCAAAATGCCGGCCTGTACCGGTTTCCAGTAGTCTGCCTGCAGGGCAATGGTGATGATGGCAGCAGTGACTGTTTTACCAACATCGGTACCGGTACCGGTGATAAAAATGGGTCTCATGAGGGCTCTTTGTTGACAAAGATCGAAAAGATGGTGGTGCCATATTTCCGTTCGGTTACGAAGAGTGGCATTTTTTCATAATTATTTCGCGGCGTATGTTCCAGCACCAGCCAGCCGCCAGGTTTTAACAAGTTGCGGGTTGCGACGACCATCGGTATAGTATCAATTGTTTCCAGCGCATAGGGCGGGCCCGCGAAGATGAAATTGAATGTGTCCGTACAGTGCTCCATATACTTAAACACATCCATGCGGAGCACATTAAAATTTTCCAGCGCCAGGGAGGCAGCTGTTTTTTTAATAAACGCATACATGGCCACATCTTTTTCCACGACGGTAAGGTCAGCGGCTCCTCTCG
>JBBSSY010000471.1:0-3566 GCA_038241595.1 Chitinophagales bacterium
TCCTACGAACTGAAACGTCCTTTGACCTGGAACCCGACGAAAGAGGAATTTACGAGTGATGCAGAAGCAAACGCCCTGCGGGGTCGGAAGATGCGTAAAGAGTGGACGATATGAGGACAGTTGGCAGTTGGCAATTTGCAGTTGGCAGTTGAGGAATGGCTATCAGCTATGAGCTATGAACTATCAGCGTTCAGCGATCAGTAGTTAGAAACAGTAAATAAAAATTAGTAATCTTCGATTAATATATCAGTAGTCAGAATGCCAATACGCTGTTCTTCTGATTGCTGATTACTGATTACTGATAGCTATCACCAAGAAATAATTAATTTTAATCCTTCCAATTAAGGCCCATGATACATAAAAAACGATTTTTTTGCCGCTTCATCTTTTCCTTTCTTGCATTGCTTGTTTTTTGCAGTGCTTTTGCCACCAAGCCCATCAAGCGGGTTCTCGTGTTTAGCAAAACAGTAAAGTTTCGCCATACAAAAGGTATCGCTGCCGGCAAACTGGCACTAATTCAAATGGGCAAGAAAAATAATTTTGCAGTCGATACCACCGAAGATGCATCGGTTTTTACCACAGACAACCTGAAAAAATATAATGCGGTGGTGTTCCTCAGTACCACTGGTGACGTGCTTAATGACGACCAGCAGGCGGCGTTTGTAAATTATATCCATGCCGGGAAAGGATTTGTGGGCATCCACGCCGCGACAGATACGGAGTATGACTGGCCCTGGTACGGGAAACTGGTTGGGGCCTATTTCGGCAGCCATCCGCCCGGACAGCAGGAAGCCGTATTTAACATCATTGACAGCGACAACATTTCTACCCGGCATCTCCCCAAAATCTGGAAGAAGACCGATGAGCTGTATAATTTCAAATGGATTTATGACAGCCTGCACGTGCTGATAGAAATCGATGAAAATAGTTACACCGGCGGAAAAAACGGTGCTTACCATCCAATGAGCTGGTATCACGATTTTGAAGGAGGGCGTGCCTTTTATACTGCCATGGGCCATGATGAGAAGTCATTTGCAGACCCGCTTTACCTGAAGCACGTACTCGGTGGCATCAAATATGCGCTTGGTCAGCAGCCGAATGCCATACTCGAATAATTCCATATTGTTTTTTTATATCAAATCACACCCCGTGAAAAAGATTGTTGAATTTTGTTGCTTTTTTTTTATAAGCCTTCTTGTTTTTACCTGTACCGTTCAGAAAAAAACGCCGGCAGAAGTTCCTGCAATCGCAAAGCCGGTATTTAATCCAACACCGTCGCCCGCATACCTGTCGCCGCAGGAGAGCATGAAAACCATCCACCTCCCGGCTGGCTACCACCTGGAATTGGTCGCCAGCGAACCGATGGTGCTGGAACCGGTCGCCATGGCCTGGGATGGCAATGCGCGGATGTATGTGGCTGAAATGATCACCTACATGCGCGATGCCGATGCGACCGGTGAACAGGAAGCCAAAAGCAGGATCGTGATGCTGGAGGATACTGACAACGATGGCAAGATGGACAAACGAACCGTATTTATCGACAGCCTGCTACTGCCGCGCATGTTGCAGTGTGTCAATAAAGAACTGTTGGTAAATGAAACCAACACCATTAAAATTTACAGCTACCAGGACACCAATGGCGATGGCAGGGCAGATGTAAAAAAACTGGTTTACGACAACCCGGGCTATAAACCCAGTGACATGAATATGGAACACCAGCGTAGTGGGTTGGACTGGAACCTCGACAACTGGATGTACATGACCTACGACCCGGTGCGCCTGAAATATACCAACGGTACCATGAAAGTGGATTCACTTCCCAGTGGTTCCGGCGGTGGTCAATGGGGCCTGACGCACGACAATTACGGGCGGCTTTTTTATTCCACCGCGGGTGGCGAAACGCCGGTACTTGGTTTCCAGCTCAACCCGTCGTACGGCCGGCTTGAATTTCCAGACCAGATCAGCGCGGAGTTCCAGGAAGTATGGCCGATCATCGCTACTCCTGACGTGCAGGGCGGATTTCCGAGATTGCGCCCCAATGTCACCCTGAATCATTTTACGGCATCCTGTGGTCAGTCTATTTTCCGCGGTGACCGGCTCCCCGCTGACATGGTGGGCGATTACTTCGTTTGCGAACCGGTAGGAAGGATCATACGCCGCGCAAAAGTGATCAACCTGAAAGGGAAGATCATTCTGCAGAATAATTATTACAAAGAAGAATTTATTTCCAGTTCCGATATGAATTTCAGGCCGGTTAATTCCGGTACCGGTCCTGATGGCAACCTGTATTTTTTAGACATGCACCATGGAATTATCCAGCAGGCCAACTGGACCAAACCCGGTTCTTTTCTGCGCAATCGCATCGACAGCCTGGGACTAGCGAAGAACATCGGCCACGGTCGGATTTACCGGCTCGTACATTATGGTTTTGAGCGCGGGCCAAAGCCGCACATGCTGGATGAATCTTCGGCAACTATTGTGACCTACCTGAATCATCCCAACGGCTGGTGGCGCGACAATGCACAGAAAATATTGATCACGCGCCAGGACAAATCGGTGGTGCCTGCGTTGAGAACCATGGCCAGCGCGGTGTCCGGCGATTCAAATCACCTCGGCAGGATTCATGCGCTTTGGACACTCGAAGGCATGGACGAATTGGACAAAACCGTGCTGTTTCATGCCGTGGAAGATAAAAACTGGCAGGTTCGTAAAACCGCTGTCTGGTTGAGCGAAGCGTATGTGAAGAAAGGGGATGAGGAGGTGATCGCGAAACTCGGTGCATTGAAAGATGATCCCAGCCCGGATGTGAAAGTGCAGTTGATGACGACGCTGTTTCCAGGTCATTCCGATGTCGCAAAAGGTTATATCCAGGATTTGCTTGACCGCAATAATAAAAATGAAATGATCGTCGCCACTAAAAACTCTCTAGAGCGCAATGAAACGGTTCGCACGTTTGGCAGCCGCCTGGGCAATCTGCCAGCCGCCGACCGGACGTTGATCTTGCAGGGTGCCAATACGTTCAGGGCATTGTGCGCCACCTGTCATGGGCCGGATGGCAAAGGTCTTTCCATTGGTAATGGATTCGCTGCGCCGCCATTATATGGGTCGAAGCGTCTTAATTACACCGATAAAAATACGCCGATACGAATTTTATTACATGGACTGACTGGTCCGGTGGATGGTAAAACCTATCCGAGTGTCATGCCGCCGATGGGGGCCAACAACGACGAATGGATTGCGGCAGCGGTTAGTTACATCCGTTATGAAATGTCAGAGGCGCCACGTGGCCGCATGGTTGTGTCACCGGCGGTTTCGCCAGCGGATGTAAAAAAGATCCGTGAAGAAAATTCAACTCGTACCAAAGCCTGGACGCTCGAAGAACTGGATGCAAAGGCTAAAGAAGAAAATACTTCGACGGCCCAGGCGGTGAAATAGGAGCAGAATTTGCAGAATTAGAAGGATTGGCCGGATTGATTCTCCAGTCGTCATGGCTTTACCCTGCATATTTTTAATGACTATAGACTTCCCTGGCTGTCACCACCTAAGAGGGAATTCTGCTTCGGACA
>JBBSSY010000472.1:0-3536 GCA_038241595.1 Chitinophagales bacterium
CATCGTGCTAAACCCGAAACTATCCCTGTATATGTTTTTTATACCCATCGCGATCCCGGGGTATCTATTCGGCATTATCTTCCTGGCACTTTCTGCTTACCTGGCAAAACAGGGCAGAACCAATGTTGCACATAGTGCGCACATCGCCGGCGCTTTATACGGTTTGCTTTTTGTAATCGTTACCTCAAAATTATACGCCGATTACGATGCCGTCGGCATTTTTTTCAAGTCGATCTTAACACGGTAACTTGATTTTTTTCACCGTAAAGCGGAGGATTTTTTTGGTCGTGGCAGTAACTTTAAACCGATCGTCAATCCGCTGCCCCACCACCCAGAGAATCTTCTGATTCATTTCCAGTACCCAGGTATTTTCTTTTTGGGTAGTTGTCATTTTTTGACCGGATAAAAAGCGACCTACCTTTTTCTTCCTGGGCAAGCCCAACGGGTAGAAATAGTCACCGGTCCGGTATTTCCGAAGCAACAACGGAAAAACGATTTTTTCAGCATCCAGCTGCACGTCCAGCTGGTCGGTGGTTACGTCCGCCAACGTGCCGCCTACCTCATCACAACTAAAAGAACCTTCCGCATAATTTACACCTGCTGGTGCACGGTCGAGGACAATGGTGCCAGACAACAGGTCCCGGAGGGGAGATATTACCAGCCATTTGCGGTTGCGGATGATGCGGTACTCTTTTGATGCCACATATTTTCCCGTTTCGGCATCAAGCAAAGCCATCGCATCGGTTACCTGGTGTGCCGTGAAACCGTATTCGCGGATGATTTCAAAAACAATGCTCTCCAGGGGTACTGCTTTTTTAAGCTTTTGTACCGGGATAACAATTTCATTATTAATGATAGTGAGCAATTGCTTTTTATGGACTGCAATCGCCTGGTGATATAATATTTCGATGTCGCGGAAACGGGTTTGGTTACGCAGGATATTATCTTCGGCTTGCGGGAACACGCTCGCAATGGACGGGATCAACTGGTTGCGGAAATAGTTGCGGGTGTATTTATCGGAACTGTTGGAAGCATCTTCGACGTGGCCGAGCTGGTGTGTCATGGCGAACGCCTGGATGTCTGCTTTTCTCGCAAACAAAAGAGGCCGCACCACCTGCGCCTGTTTAGGTAGCATGCCACGAAGCCCGGCGATCCCGGTTCCCTTAAAGAAGTTCATCAGGATGGTTTCCACATTGTCGTCGGCATGATGTGCCGTGACCACTAACGCCCCGGCCGGCATTTTCTCGCGAAGCGCTTCAAACCACGAATAGCGCAACTTGCGGGCGGCAACCTGGATAGAACACCTGTTTGCTGACGCATATTGTTCCGTGTCGAATTTCTGTACAAAAATTGCTGACGGGTATCGATTGGCTAGTTCACGGACAAATGCCTCATCGTGGTCGCTTGCTGCACCGCGCAGCTGAAAATTACAATGGGCAACGGAAAAAGAAAAACCCGCCTGGTGACAAAGTTCAGCCAATACCACGGAATCAATACCACCACTCACGGCGAGCAATAAGTGATTTTTTGCGGTGAATAAATGTTCAGCTGCAATATATCCGGTAAAGGCGCGCAGCAGGTCGTTGCTCATGATACAATAATACTATAAATTAAAAAACCAACTCCTCGTACGCGCCCCGCAGTTCGCCGTACGCATGATTGTCACCGGCACTTTTGCAGGCCCTCATCCCCGCCTCATAAACCTTTATGGCGTCGTCTGTGGCGCCTGTTCGCTCAAGCAATTTCGCCAGGTGATAATACGAGCCGATATACCCTCCATCTTTCAACAGGATATTTTCAAAAAAACTCCGGGCTGTTCCGTCATCACCTGCCTTAATGTACTCCAGCGCCAGGGCATGCAATAAAAACGAGTCATCCGGACTCTCTTTCAGGTACTCTTTCAACACGGCTATCCTGTCCATAAAATTGATTGAATCGTTGCAATTTACCGGTTGCCAATCAAACGATAAATCACTGAAAATTTATTTGTTCTGATATGCTGAACCCTTACCTTTGTAATGGTTGCATAAACAACTTTATTTATAAAAACGAGTGGGTCATGAAGATATTAGTTTGTGTTACAAAAACGCCGGATACCACGGCGAAAATAGCCTTCACCGATAACAATACAAAATTCTCGCAGGCCGGCGTGCAGTGGATCATCAACCCATACGATGAATGGTATGCATTGGTACGTGCCATCGAGTTGAAAGAAAAAGACCCGGCCACGATCATACATTTAATTACCGTAGGTGCTGCAGATACAGAACCTATCATTCGCAAAGCGCTTGCCCTAGGCGGCGATGAGGCGATCCGGGTGAACGTGGAAAACAATGACTCATTTTATGTGGCCTCACAGATCGCGGCGGTGGGAAAAGACGGTGGGTATGACCTGGTTTTTACCGGCAAGGAAACGATTGATTACAACGGCTCTGCGATCGGGGGCATGGTGGCAGAATTACTTGACATGCCCTATGTTTCACTGGCTACCCGTTTCGAGCTATCCGGCACAACAGCTACCATTACCCGCGAAATTGAAGGCGGAGAAGAAATTTGTGAAGTGGTGCTGCCGGTGGTTGTCAGTTGCCAGAAGGGTTTTGCGGAAGCGCGCATCCCGAACATGCGCGGTATTATGTCGGCGAGAACCAAACCGTTAAAGGTGATTGAACCGGTTGCCGCCGATACGCTCACTTCGTATACGTTGTTCGAATTGCCGCCTGCGAAGGCCGGCGTTAAACTGGTGTCTGCAGACAATCCGGAAGAACTTGTTCGGTTGCTGCATGAAGAAGCGCACGTCATTTAAAAGACCGCTTCATTTCACCAGTTTTTATTTATTTTTAAAAAGTCGTACCATGTCAGTATTAATATTCGTGGACCAGGCAGACGGAATCGTAAAGAAAGCATCCCTTGAAGCGTTGAGCTACGGGGCAAAAGTGGCCGAAATGCTTGGAGTGCCAGCGGAAGCCCTCGTGCTCGGCAACACCAGCGTTCCACTTGCGGAAATCGGCCATTACGGCATCAAAAAAGTATACCATGTGGATGACGCCGCGCTGAATAATTTTGACGCGGGTGTGTACACGGGTGCGATTGCCCAGACGGCGGAAAAACCGGCGCACGCGTCATAGTCTTTTCGCACAACGTGGATGGCAAATCCATTGCGCCCCGTTTATCGGCAAAGCTTAAAGCCGGTTTGGCAGCTGGCGCCATTGCCTTACCGGAGATCACCAACGGCTTTACGGTTCGCCGGAATGTATTTAGCGGCAAGGCCTTTGCCAATATCTCGCTGGATACCGACATCAAGATCATTTCTATCAATCCCAATTCATACAAAGTACATGAAACGGCCGGCACAGCGGAAGTGGAAAATTTGTCTCTTACGCTTGAAACGCCCCGCATAAAAGTAACCGCGGTGAACAAGATCACCGGGGAAATACCGCTGACAGAAGCCGAACGCGTGGTGAGTGGTGGGCGCGGTTTAAAAGGCCCGGAAAACTGGAGCATCGTGGAAGACCTCGCCCGTGCACTGGGTGCCGCCA
>JBBSSY010000473.1:0-3532 GCA_038241595.1 Chitinophagales bacterium
GTGTATTCGTCGTACAACCAGGGATCCCCTACGGCGATAACGGTGTCCTTGCCCACTTTAGCTGACTGCTGATAACTGATAGCTGACTGCTGATAGCTGTTTGCTGTCTTCACATCTCCACCATCGCCTTGATTACCCCGGATGCCGGGTTAAGCCATGAATCAAATTGCTTCGATATATCATCAAAGGTGGTGCGATGTGTGATGTAATTGCTTGGGTTGATCAACCTCTTATTGATACAGCTTATGACGTACTCAAAGTCTTTCTGTGTCGCGTTGCGGCTGCTCATGAGCGTTGCTTCCCGTTTGTGAAATTCCGGGTGGCTAAAACTGATATCTCCCTTTTGCAAACCGACCAACACATACCGACCGCCGTGCGATATATACCTGAATGCGTTGTTGATCGCATGTACGTTGCCGGTAGCGTCGATTACCACCTGCGGCCAGTCGCCATTGGTCATGTCCTGTACCTGGCCCGAAGCATCCGGATCTGATGCGTTTACCATGTAATCCACGTCGAGGTTGTTTTTGCAAAAAGCGAGGCGGTTTTCATTAATATCCATCGCAATAACCCGTGCGCCCGCGATGCGCGCAAATTCCATGATGCCGATCCCGATTGGTCCCGCCCCTATTACGAGTACAGATTCACCGGGCTGAACATTTGCCCGGGCGATGGCATGCGCGCCGATTGCCAGCGGTTCAACCAGCGCCAGCTCATCGAACCCCAACCCCTCTCCCGGCACCAGCGCATAGGTCGGCACTGAAAAATACTCCACCATGCCACCATTAGTATGTACACCGCAAACGCGGATGTACACGCAACAGTTTGGTTTACCCGAGCGGCAGGCGATACACGTACCGCAATACAAATAGGGTACGAAAGTGACTGCATCGCCGGCAGCGAATCCCGACAGCGAGGCATCATTGCTTTCCACGAATTCCGCCGCGAGTTCATGGCCTAGTATCCTGGGATAATTGAAATAAGGCTGGGTACCCTCATAGGCATGCAGATCGGTTCCGCAAATGCCGATCCGCCGGATCCGCAGCAATGCCTCTCCCGGTTTCATCACCGGTAGCTCAATATTTTCATAAATTAATGATCCGGGCGTCGTGCAGACGAGTGCTTTCATGTGGAAAATTTTGGCTATCAGCTATCAGCAATCAGCAATCAGAAATCAGAAATCAGCAGAAAAAGTTATTAAGTTTAACAACTTTAAACTTTAAACCTTAAACCTTAAACTTAAAGAGCTCTGTCGAGGTGCACATACCCCCCATCGACATGGATGAGTTGGCCGGTGGTGTGGCTCGACCTCGGCGAAAGCAGGAAGACGACCATGTTGGCGATCTCCTCCGTGGTGGTCATGCGTTTCTCCAGCGGGATTTTGCGTACGATCTCAGCTACTTTTTGCGCAGGATCCGGTTGCTGGTTGACCCACCATTCATATAGCGGCGTCCAGCATTCGGCAACGATGACGGCATTGACACGGATGCCCGCGTCCAGCAATTCAACCGCCCATTCCCGGGTCAGGGCATTCCGCCCCCCATTGGCAGCGGCATAAGCGGAAGTGCCTCCCTGTCCGGTTTCGGCGGTCTTGGAGCCGATGTTGACAATAGACCCTTTTGACCTGATCAGTTCGGGCAACGCGAAATGAGCCATCAGGTAGTAATGGATGAGGTTTTTGTGCAAACTGGCCATAAATTGGTCATAGTTGCCCGATTTTAACGATACCCCATCGTTCGCGCCGGCATTGTTAACCAGTCCGTCGATACGGCCGAAATGGGCCACGACCTGCCTGACTGCTTCTTCACAATTTTCCGGTTTTGAAAGCTCAGCGGGGAACTGGTGGGCATCCAGACCCGATGACTTGATGTGGGCAACGGTTTTAATGTTGTCCTGCTCATTGCGCCCAATAATAACCGGGACGGCACCTTCCTGCGCCAGCAACTTTGAAATGCCTTCCCCGATGCCCTTGGCACCGCCGGTTACGATGATGATTTTTCCCTGAAGCTGGAGGTCCATAGTTTTTGAATTAGGTAAGCTGATAAAATGCCGTGGCATTACCTCCCAGGCAGTCCGATTTTTCGTCGGCAGAAAAAGGTGCCAGGTACGATTCCACGATGTCGATCACGTCATGATAGGAAGCAGCCAGGAGGCATACCGGCCAATCGGAACCGAACAGGATCCGTTTCGTGCCAAACGCGTTGAACACAACGTCAAGGTATGGCGCCAGGTCTGCCTTTGTCCAGGAATGCCAGGACGCCTCCGTAACCATCCCGGAAACTTTACACCACACATTTTCATAGGACGCAAGTGCTTCCATGTCTTTACGCCAGGCCCAGATGTCACCTGTTTTTATATAAGGCTTGGCCAGGTGATCAATGACAAAACGTTGATCCGGGAAAGCAGCCACCAGTTGCGCCGCGTGTTTCAGGTGCCGGGGGAAAATAAGTATATCGTAGCTGTACCCGTACTTGTGCAAGAGCCCGATGCCGCGCTGAAATGCCGGTCGCAGCATAAATCGCTCATCGATTTCTCCCTGCAGGATATGCCTGAACCCTTTCAACTTCTTATGCCTGCCCAGGTCTTCAAGCTTCGCCGCCAGGTCGTCTGCCTGGAGGTCGACCCAGCCAACCACACCCTGGATAAAATCATGTTCATCCGCCAGTTTCAGCAGGAAGTCGTTTTCCGCCTGGGATTGATCAGCCTGCACCGCGATCGTACCGTCGATGCCGGTGCTTTGCAGTTCCGGGCGAAGGTCGCCGGGGAGAAAATCGCGCTGCAACAACTTCATTTCATCGTTGATCCAGCTGTCTTTAACCGGGTCGAAACGCCAGAAATGCTGGTGTGCGTCAATGCGCCGCATATGTTTTTGCCTGTTGTTTCGAAACGCCAAGACCGTCGATACCCAGTTCCACCACGTCTCCTTCTTTCAGGTAGCGAGGAGGTTTCATCCCTAGGCCCACGCCGTGTGGCGTGCCGGTAGAAATAACATCACCAGGCAGGAGCGTCATAAAACGGCTGACATACGAAATAATATAAGGAACGGAAAAAATGAGGTTGTTGGTGTTGCCGTCCTGCATCATCTCCCCGTTTACGGTGAGCCATAAGCGCAGCTCGTTGACATCACTGATTTCATCAGGCGTTACCAGCCATGGACCCATGGGTGCGAAGGTATCGCAGCCCTTGCCTTTATCCCAGGTGCCTCCCATTTCAAGCTGAAAAGCCCTTTCCGACACGTCATTGTGCAGGCAATACCCGGCAATGTAATTGTGCGCATCCTTTTCTTCTACATAGCTCGCTTTTTTACCAATAACTACGGCCAGCTCCACTTCCCAGTCCGTTTTTTCCGCGTTCTGCGGTATCACGATGTCGTCAAACGGACCGCATAGTGCGGTGGTCGATTTCATAAAAAGAATAGGTTCGGTCGGAATGGTGGCATTCGTTTCCCGCGCATGGTCGGCATAATTCAAGCCGATACAGAGGATCTTGGAAGGGCGTGCAATCGGGCTTCCCAGGCGAACGTTGCTGTCGA
>JBBSSY010000474.1:0-3526 GCA_038241595.1 Chitinophagales bacterium
CTGTATGGCAAGAAACACCTGCTGGAAGCCATGCCGGTATATATGAGCGGCGGCGAAATGATTCGCGAAGTGACCTTTGAAAAAACAACCTTTAACGACCTCCCGTATAAGTTCGAAGCAGGTACCCCCAACATCGCAGATGTTATCGCCTGGAAAGCGGCGATTGAATTCATCAACGAAACGGGCAAAAAAAATATCGCGCGGCATGAGCAGTCGCTGCTGGTTTATACTACGGCGCAGCTGGAAGATATCGACGGCGTACAGATCATTGGTACGGCTGCGAAGAAGGCGAGCGTTATTTCTTTTATTGTAAAAAATCTGCACCCGCAAGACCTCGGTATTTTATTAGACAACCAGGGCATCGCGGTTCGTACCGGTCACCATTGTACGCAGGCACTAATGGCAAGATTTTGTATTCCTGGTACGGTACGTGCCTCTTTTGCGGTGTACAATACAAAGCAGGAGGCTGACAAATTCATTGCCGGTTTACAGAAAGCCATTAAAATGCTATCCTAGTTTTTATATGAACGGAGATATGACAATACCCGAAACAGAAGACGAGATTATTGACGAGTTTGGATTGTTTGACAACTGGGACGACAAGTATGAATACATCATCGACCTCGGTAAAAAACTTGAGCCACTGGAGGTGGAAAATAAAGTTGACAATAACAGGGTAAAGGGTTGCCAGTCTACCGTGTGGTTATCAGCTGATTACCGCAATGAACGTATTTTCTTCAAGGCAGACAGTGACGCCATCATTGTAAAAGGGCTGATCAGCATGCTGATCCGGGTGTTGTCCGGCCATACGCCTGAAGAAATCCTGGAAGCCAAACTGGGTTTTATCCAGGAGATTGGTATGACGACCCACCTGGCACAAACAAGGTCGAACGGGTTGCTGTCGATGGTGCGGCAGATGAAACATTATGCACTTGCATACAAATTAAAAAATGAAATGAAAGATCATGGAAACGGACGAAATGAAACAACAAGTAATTGATTGTTTACTGAAAATATATGACCCTGAAATACCGGTTAGTATTTATGAACTGGGATTGATTTATGAAATAGACATCCTGCCGATTGGCAACGTCCAGATCGTGATGACGCTAACCGCACCGAACTGCCCTGCTGCACAGTCTATTCCTGTGGAAGTAGACCAGAAGGTGCGTGAGATTGAAGGTGTGAATGATGTGCATGTATCCGTAACCTGGACCCCCGCCTGGAATAAAAGCATGATGTCGGAAACCGCCCAACTCGAACTGGGAATGATGTAATTTAAAAGATCCGTTATGAAGATTACCGCACAGGAAGAATATGGATTGCGAATACTCATCCGCGTTGCCGGCTGCAGGTCTGAGTCCGGCATGAGCATTCCCCAGTTGAGTGAGTCCGAAGGCCTTTCGAGCCATTACGTAGCCAAACTAACAAGGCACCTCCGCATTGCCCGATTTATCAATAGCACCAAAGGGCATAAAGGCGGTTACATCCTGGCGCGTCCAGCCAAAGAAATTATCATTAACGATGTGCTTAAGTCACTCGGTGGCGCGCTGTACGACAACAAGTTTTGTATGAACCATGCGGGTACCCTGAAGCTTTGTAATCATTCGGTTGATTGTTCTTCTAAATCTTTGTGGCAGATGATCCAATTTACCGTGGATGAATTGCTCAATAAAATCACCCTACACCATCTTGTCAACCCCGAGAAAGAGCCGTCCGTGCAATTGGATGAGATTCTAAGGCAACGAGCCGTATTAAAGAGTCCTTTTCTTAACGTGGACAGGTAATGGTAGTTAGAAATTTCGCAAATCCTGCTTATTATTGTACTCCTTAACACGAGACATGAAAAAGCTACTTCTTGTAATTACCCTTTTTACGCTGCAACTACACGCTTTCACCCAACAAAAAAGTGATCGCCCCAATATTCTTTTTATCATCTCCGATGACCACGCCTACCAGGAAATCAGCGCCTATGGCAATAAGATCATCAAAACGCCTAACATCGACCGCATCGCCAGGGAGGGCGCGATCTTTACCAATTCCTTCGTAACAAACTCGCTCTGCGGCCCGAGCCGCGCAACATTACTAACGGGTAAATACAGCCACCTCAACGGGTATAAAGCCAACGAAGGAAAATTTGTTGACCAGCTGACCTTTCCGAAAATATTGCAACAGAATAATTACCAGACCGCCTGGATCGGAAAGATGCACCTGGGCACCTTGCCGACAGGCCTTGATTATTTCAACATCCTGCCAGGCCAGGGACAGTATTATAACCCTGATTTCATCAATAAAAACAACGATACAACCCGTGTCAACGGTTATATCACCAATATCATCACTGATTTTACCACAGATTGGCTTGACAAAAGAGACGCTTCTAAGCCATTCTGCCTGGTTGTCGGCGAAAAGGCTACCCACCGCGAGTGGTTACCCGACATTCAGGACCTCGGTGCCTACGACAATATACATTTCCCAGTTCCCGCCACCTTCCACGACGACTACAAAGGACGTATCGCCGCGCAGAACCAGGACATGACCATTGACAAAACCATGCGCCTCAAAGAAGACTTGAAAGTGCACCTTGATTTTGACGGGCCCAATTACCGCCGCATGACCAGCGACCAGAAGAAAGCGTACAAGGAATATTATGACAAGATCAGTAAACAGTTTGACGATGCGCACCTCAGCGGTGAAGCACTGCTCCAATGGAAATACCAGCGCTATCTAAAAGACTACCTCGCCGTGGCCAAATCGATGGACCGCAACATTGGCAAGATTCTCGATTACCTCGATGCAAAAGGACTGGCAAAAAATACGGTGGTTATATATTTGTCAGACCAGGGATTTTACATGGGCGAACATGGCTGGTTCGACAAACGATTCATGTATGAAGAATCGATGCGGACGCCATTCTTGATGCGTTATCCCGGCGTCATCAAACCAGGCACTTCCATCAGCAAATTTACCAATAATATAGACTGGGCTCCCACCCTGCTCGACATCGCAGGCGCACCCATCCCCCAAGAGATGCAGGGCGTATCGCTGCTGCCGATCATAAAAAATAAAAATTATGTGCCGTGGAATAACCAGATCTACTATCACTACTACGAATACCCGGAGCCACACCACGTGGCGCCGCATTTTGGCATTCGAACCGAGCAATATAAGCTCATCTGTTTTTATGGGGAAAAGATAAACTGGGAATTGTTCGACATGCGGAAAGATCCGCATGAGCTGCAGAATGTGTACGGTAAGGCGGGTATGGAAAAAACGACCACCCTGCTCAAACAACAACTGCTGCAACTGGTCAAAAAATACAAGGACGACGAAGCCATGAAGATCCTGACGAAAAGCTAACCTGGCGCCCCATCGAACGGCAGTTATCAACAGTTCGAAGGCATTGCGTCGATTGTCTTTAACTTACACATATGAAAACCGTTACGACAAACTGGCTTCAGTCGCTGGAAGCGTTGCAGACCGTGCCCACCGACTAACTACAATGGCTCATTGACAACAGCCGGCA
>JBBSSY010000475.1:0-3526 GCA_038241595.1 Chitinophagales bacterium
AATACGCCAGCTTGAGAAAAGTACGGGCACTCCTTAACATAGTACGCTGTGACCGTCAATACTGCCAGGTTGTAAATTTCCAAAATACCTGGCGTTCACCAGGTACACCGCTAGCCATTTTTTAAATTTAATCTTCGAAGATGTCAGCCAGTCAGGAATACAGTTTTTTCGCCGACGTTGAAAAAAGCTTTGACAAAGCCGCCGCATTTACAACCTGGGATGGTGGTGTGCTTGAACAGATCAAACAATGCAATTCTGTGTACCGGATGCATTTCCCGGTTAAAATCGGCGACAGAATAGAAGTTATAAAGGCTTACCGCGTTCAACATTCTCACCACAAAACCCCTTGTAAAGGCGGCATTCGCTTTGCGCTTTCAGTTAATCTCGATGAAGTGATGGCCCTGGCCGCACTGATGACCTATAAATGTGCCATTGTAAATGTGCCGTTTGGGGGCGCAAAAGGGGGCATAACCATCGACCCAAAAAAATACACCACCTACGAACTGGAAAAGATTACCCGCAGGTATACCCACGAGTTGATTAAGAAGAATTTTATTGGTCCCGGCATCGATGTCCCCGCGCCTGACTATGGTACGGGTGAACGTGAGATGTCGTGGATTCTCGATACGTATATGAGTATGAAACCAGGCGAAATCGATGCGATGGGCTGCGTTACCGGTAAACCGGTTACACAAGGCGGCGTACGCGGCAGACGCGAAGCAACCGGGCTCGGTGTTTTTTATGGCCTGCGCGAAGTTTGCCATATGCCGGATATCATGCAGCGCCTTGGCCTGGCGACTGGGGTGGAAGGCAAACGGGTCGTTGTTCAGGGTTTGGGAAATGTCGGCTACCATACCGCCATATTTTTTCAACAGGCCGGTGCAATAATCGTTGGGCTGGCTGAATTAGAAGGAGCCATCTGGTGCGATAAAGGATTTGATGTAGACGCTGTTTTTAATCACCGGAAATCGACCGGTTCGATTCTAGACTTCCCAGGCGGTAACAATTTTAACAGCACCGGCGAGGCACTTGAAATGAATTGCGATATCCTTATACCGGCGGCGCTTGAAAATGTCATCAATGGCGAAAATGCGCCCCGGGTAAAGGCGAGAATTATTGGTGAAGCGGCAAATGGCCCCCTGACCCCGGATGCTGATGAGGTTTTTATAAAGAATAATGTACTGGTCGTACCCGACATGTACCTCAACGCCGGTGGTGTAACCGTATCGTATTTCGAATGGCTAAAAAACCTGAGTCACGTACGTTATGGCCGGATGGAGAAACGGTTTAGTGAAAATATGAACGCGCATATCCTGGGTCAGATCGAAGAACTAACCAGCAAAAAAGTGTCAGCGAAAGAAAAGGAATTTATCATGCACGGTGCAGACGAGGTTGACCTGGTAAGAAGTGGCCTCGAAGAAACCATGATGGGAGCTACCCGTGAAATTATGAATATCTGGTTAAGCACGCCATCGATTCCGGATATGAGAACCGCTGCCTATGTCTGCGCCATCAACAAAGTTGCCACCTCATATGCAGAGCTGGGCATTTTCCCATAGGATCAAAAAAACATTAATTTTTAAGGGCGAAGGAAGACGCCCACTTGTCAAGTTCGGTATTTGAGGGCGTGCTGCCGTTGGTTATTATGACACGATACCTGAAGGTTACGGATTTACCTGCCTCCAGCGAAAAATTAAGGTTTTCCTTACCGCCGCTCATGACTTCCTGCCCGAGCGTGTTAGCCGCAAACAGCCCATATCCCCGGGCATGCCAGTAGGTAGGATAGCCCGGATTGCCCGGGCTGTCGATGATGGCAATGGAAATATCCTCATTATTCTTCTTTCCATACATCAGGCACCATTTTCCACGTGTGCCCCATACATCATTTCCGGTTTTACCTTCGCTTGTAAGAAAATTGCCGGTTACTCCTTCATTATTCAACACGGCAACCTTGGTCGGGATACCTTGTGCGTCTGTGAAAATCTCCGGTTTATCGGCAGGAATTTCAAGTTCACGGGTAACGCGGATGCCCAGCATGCCTTCTTTGTTATCTTTAAAAATCACTTTTTCCTTTTGCGCGGTGAGGGTCGTTACCCGATCAATATACCGATGGGTAGCATCCCCCGAGAAGGTAAAGGTAGTTTGTTCCTTAAGGAGTGTTTTACCGGAATGATCATCCCAGTTGGCGGTGATGGCCAGTTTACCAGTTGAAGATCCATTTTCTGCTTTCACAATTTGCTGGTGATGAATACTGCCATATTTCGCTTTGGCGCTGTCCGGAATGGCGTAAGAATTGTTCCAGAAATCCAGCCCGTTTACGTCGCCATAATTAAACCACATACCGATATGATGCGGGTGGTCGGTGCGTTCACCCGGTCTTGGTTCCAGCGGGAAACCACGGCTAACCAGCACACCCGACGCAGTTTGCAAGGGATACAATACCGGTTTATCTATTTTACTGGAATAGTTGTACGAGGTAAAGTATTTGCCGCCGACTATGACATCCACTTTCTGTTCCCCATTTTTTTGTACAAATTTTACATCGCTCTGGGCCTGGCTGTTTACCACGCCGATACACTGAAAGGCCAGGATGGCCCAGGACAAAAATAAATTTTTCATAGTAGCCGTCGGTTCATTTGAATGAAATTATACAATAATCCGGTAGTACAAAGACCGGCTCGCAAATATTTGCTGTCATTTGGCTATTTTATCAGGCGCTAAATAAAAGCCGCGCGGTCATCCGCCATGCTTGACTACATTTGAATACCAGGAGGCATTGTTTTGTTCATCAAATCGTAACCAGGAAATCATGAATATCCATCATAGCGTACAACATATAGTAGCAACTCTTTGCCTTTTTCTCGGCGGCGTCGTCTTAGGTTTTGGACAGCAAACTGCGGTAAAAGCAGTGGATGAGGATATGACTTCTGTAGAATATCCATACCCGGTGCAATACATTACGTTGAAAATTCAGGGTGAGTCGCTGAAAATGGCCTACATGGATGTGAAACCACTGAGCGCGAACGGTGAAACGGTTATGTTGCTGCATGGCAAAAATTTTTCCGGCGCATACTGGGGTCAAACTGCGCGGTCTTTAATGAGCCAGGGCTATCGCGTTATCATTCCTGACCAGGTGGGCTTCGGCAAATCGGGTAAACCGGTGCGCATCCAGTACACCTTCCAGCTGCTAGCCTCCAACACGAAGGCGCTGCTCGATACCCTGGGCATCAAGCGGGTAGCTGTTCTTGGCCATTCCATGGGCGGCATGCTCGCGACGCGTTTCACATTGATGTTCCCGGGGATGGTGGAAAAACTGATCCTGGAAAACCCGCTGGGACTCGAAGATTGGAAACTAAAAGTGCCTTATCAGTCCGTAGATGCCTGGTACCAGACTCAATTAAAACAGACGTACACTTCACTTAAAAAATACCAGCAGGAAAATTATTACGGTGGCGTGTGGCGTCCAACATACGATCCTTGGCTCAACATGCAGGCCGGCTGGACGCTGGACAGCAGCTACCCCAAA
>JBBSSY010000476.1:0-3521 GCA_038241595.1 Chitinophagales bacterium
AACCTCCCGGCCATGATACTTCAGGTACTGCCGCAACGGATCGATGACAGGAAACATGGGTTTTTTCCGCGACGGTTTATCTGCCTGCTGGCCATACAACGCATTGTCATTTTGGTAGAAATGCATGTATTGAAATTACTATTAATTAAACAAAAATCAGGTATTTCAGTAGACAACCAGCTGCCATGAAGACGTTCACAACAATGCCTGGTGTATGCCTGTCATTAATTGCGTGAAGTAAGCCGGCGCAAGAACCAACCGACTGCCATACCAGCTAAAGTATGAACCGTCAACGAGGATCACGTGTTGCCCAGGCAGCTTTGAACGAAGCTCATCGAGCTGTTTTTGTTGAAAGGGATAAGGCTCGGAAGATAATAATACAAATTTGCACCCTGATTGCCGGATGTCTTGAAGTGTCACCACCGGATATCTTTGTAATGCGGCAAAAACATTAATAAAGCCGCATTGGTTCATCATCGAGTGGATGAAAGTGTCGCCACCGGCCGCCATGTAAGGATCTTTCCAAATCAGGTAAACAGCAGATATGGGCAGGGTATTTTTTATCAGTCCATTAAAGGCGGTACTAATATCCCGCAAAAGCTGTAGTGCATCGGCTAATCGGTTGGTAATTTCACCTAGTGAGCGAATCATTTTCAAAGCCAGATCAAGTGAGTTTACATCGCTTACCCAAACTGGGTATGACCTGGCGAGTTCTTCAATTTGCTGTCGGCAATTCTCTTCTTTATTCGCGATGACCAGGTCGGGATTAATTTTTGCGACCGCTTCAACATTGATATTTTTTGTTCCACCGACGATTGCTTTACCGGATCTCCAGGTTGCCGGATAATGGCAAAATTTTGTAATACCTGCTACCTGAACGTTCAGTTGTAGTGCAGCCAGTAATTCGGTTTGTGAAGGAACCAGCGAAATGATCCGCTCGGGCGGGTAGTCAATCGGCACGGTTCTTCCAAGTTGATCGGTAAATATGGCCATTCCCGTCTAGTTTGCGAGACTTTGAATGACATCATATTTCGTGACGATATGAAAATGGCCGCTGTCATCTTTAGAAAGAACAGCATCGTTTTCTTTATTGATCAGTGCAGTAAGCCGTTCTACCGGCGTTTCAAAAGCAACTACCGGAAAAGGTGGTTCAATGACTTCCTGTACCGTCTGTTGTTTGATATCTTGTCCGTTATTTAGCATTTTTCGGAATAAACCCGTTTCGCTGATGGACCCGATCAGTTCACCGTCTTTCTCTACCGGAATGCTTTCAATATTGTGCGCTTTCATTAAATCAATGACATCTGAAACAGACTGACCCGCATTCACGGTAATCAGGGATTTGGTGGCTCGTCCATTCACAATGTCCTTCAACGTTTTTACATCAAGAAAACCGCGTTCCATCATCCACTGGTCGTTGTAGATCTTGCCAACATACCTGCTTCCATGATCGGGGAAAATGACAACCACCACATCTTCCGGCTTTAAAGAATCTTTTAATTGCAGCAGTCCCTGCAACGCACTGCCACAACTGTATCCTACAAAAATACCTTCTTCCCTGGAAATTCTCCTGGCCATTACGGCACCCGCTTTATCGGTCACCTGCTCAAAATGATCCACTACAGACATGTCGTAATTCTGCGGAACAAAATCTTCTCCAAATCCCTCACTCACGTATGGATGCACTTCCTTATGATCCAATTCTCCGGTTTTGAAATATTTGGTGAGCAAGGATCCATATGCATCCACGGCCCAGATTTTAATATGCGGATTTTTTTCTTTGAGATAGGCCGCCGTACCTGTGAGGGTGCCGCCGGTACCGGTAGCAACAACGAGATGAGTGATGGTGCCATCCGTCTGTGACCAGATTTCAGGACCTGTTGTTTCATAGTGCGCCAGGCGATTAGACAAGTTGTCATATTGATTACAAAGGAATGAATTGGGTATTTCCTTCGCCAGACGACGGGCAATAGAATAATAACTGCGGGGATCTTCCGGCTCAACGTTTGTAGGGCAAACAATTACTTCAGCACCCATTGCTTTTAAAATGTCTGCTTTTTCCTTGGACTGTTTATCAGTGGTTGCAAATACACACTTGTATCCCTTCACAATGGCCGCAAGTGCCAATCCCATCCCGGTATTGCCTGAAGTGCATTCTATAATTGTGCCCCCTGGTTTCAGTTTTCCCTCCCTCTCTGCTACTTCTACCATTTTCAACGCCATCCTATCCTTGATGGAATTGCCCGGATTGAAGTATTCCACCTTAGCATATACGGTACAAGGTAAATCCCTGGTAATCTTACCCAGCCTGATCATCGGCGTATTTCCAACGGTCTCCAGTATGCTGTCTTTTATGTCCATATTACGTGTTATATGGGCTAAAGGTACAAACAAGCGGCTGCCCGCCGAGATAGTAAGTAATAATTTGTGAAATATAAGAGGTGATATTCCAGACAAAAAATGGAGATTGATTCTTTAAAGTAATCTTTTACATTTGCCTCCCTTTTATGGGAGACCTTTGAATAATAATATCCCAAAATCAGTTACAGGACCTTTTATGGAAGAAAAATATCTAGTTAGAATTAGTGAAAAAATAAGTTGTTCATTTAAACAGGTTACAAATGTTTATACCCTTCATTTGGAAGGATGTACTATCCCGTTCATTGCCCGGTATCGAAAAGAAGCCACGGGTAACCTGGATGAGGTTAAGATCAATGATGTGATTGAACAAGTCACTTATTTTCAAGACCTTATTAAACGGAAAGAAACGATTATCAAAACGATTGAAGGCCTGGCCAAAATGTCTCCGGAACTAAAGAGAAAGATCGATGATAATTATGATGCCGTCGAACTGGAAGATATCTACCTGCCATACAAGCCGAAACGAAAAACCAGGGCGGTGGCGGCCATTGAAAAAGGGCTCCAACCATTGGCTACGATTATTATGGAGCAGGGTTCGCAAGAACCGGAAGCCGAGGCAGGAGCTTTTGTGAACGAAGAAGTGAAGGATACAAAGGAAGCACTACAGGGCGCAAGGGATATTATTGCTGAATGGATCTCCGAAAACGAGCAGTCCAGGCATGCCATCCGCCAGTTGTTTTCGGAGCAGGCGCGATTGTATTCGAGGGTTGTTACAAGCAAAAAAGAAGGAGAGGAGGCACAGAAATACCGGGACTATTTCGAATTTAACGGGTTGCTCAAAAATTGTCCGTCGCACAGGATACTGGCGATACGCCGCGGAGAAAAAGAAGGCTTTTTATTAATGGATATTAATGTTGATAAACAGGCAGGCATCGAAGAGCTGGAACATATTTTTGTAAAATCGTCTAACTCCAATGGGGCAGAAGTAAAAAAGGCCATCGATGACACCTTCGACCGTTTGTTAAAACCAGCGATCGAGAATGAGTTCCGCGTACTCAGTAAAACAGGCGCGGACGATGATGCCATCTCCGTGTTTGCTCAAAACCTGCGGCAGTTATTGTTGTCGGCACCGTTGGGTTCGAAAAAAGTACTTGCGCTTG
>JBBSSY010000477.1:0-3508 GCA_038241595.1 Chitinophagales bacterium
AATTACGCACCGGTCGTTGATATCAATAACAATCCCAATAACCCGGTCATTAATTTCAGGTCTTTTGGTGAAGACAAATACAAGGTGGGGCTATTTGGCGTACAGATCATGAAAGGCATGCAGGACGCAGGCATTATGGCCTGTGCAAAACATTTTCCGGGCCATGGCGACGTGGCAGTGGACTCACACCTGGACCTGCCAGTGATCAATAAAACACGTGCGGGGCTTGATTCGATGGAGTTATACCCGTTTAAAGAAGTATTCAGGGCCGGCATCGCCAGCGTAATGATCGCACACCTTTTTATACCGGCGATCGACGCAACGGCCAACCGGCCGACATCGCTTTCTTATAACAATGTTACAAAATTATTGCGCCAGGATCTCGGTTACCAGGGACTCAGTTTTACCGATGCGCTGGAGATGCAAGGCGTCAGTAAATTTTTTCCTTCCGGGGATGCCTCGGTGGAGTCACTTATTGCCGGCAACGACATGCTTTGCCTGCCAGGCGATGTCCCGCTGAGTATTCAAAAAATCAAAGCGGCCGTCAAGAGCAACCGCCTCACCTGGGAAAGTATTAACGAGAAGGTAAAAAGGGTGCTGGCAGAAAAATATCATTACGTCCTGCCCGGCCTTGCACCGGTTAATACTACGAACCTTACGACAGACCTGAACATCAAGATTTCCGCGCTCCGTCAACAGGTTGCAGAAAAAGCCATCACACTGTTGCGCAATGATGATCCGGCCGTGTTTCCGCTGCCGGTTAGCCAGAACAACCGCATCGCCTATGTTGGTATAGGTGTAAGCGGTGACAACGCCATCGCCCGGCGCATGAAACAGGACTATAAGGCCGACGTTTATTATTTCAACTATCAAAGCGATGCCAACCGCATTCTTTCGATGATGGATATCCTTAAAAAAAGGTATGACGCGGTGATCGTTGGGGTGCACAATTACACCCGTTACCCGGCGAATAATTTTGGCATCTCCCAGCCGGCCATCCAGTTGCTGAAACAGATCCAGCAGCAAACGAAAAGCATGACATTGTTCTTTGGCAACCCGTATGCGATCAAAAATGTCTGCGATGCAAAAAACATCATCGCCTGTTATGAAGATGATGAGATTTTTCAAAACGCCGCCGCCGATATCATGGAAGGCAAGTTAAAACCGACTGGAACACTGCCCGTGACGGTTTGTCCTGAATTTACTTTTGGAACAGGCATCGCATTAGGCAACGGGCTGCCCTACAAAAAGGCCGCTGATGCTGGTTTTGATACGCTGGCGCTGCAGGCAATCGATTCTCTTGCTACCGATGCCATTGCACAACGGGCGACACCAGGCTGCGTGGTGCTCGTTGCCAAAGACGGCAATATAATCTATGAAAAACCATTCGGTTACCTGACCTACGACAGTATTGAACCGGTGAATAACGAAACCATTTACGACATGGCTTCGGTAACCAAAATATTTGCGACGACTATTTCCGTGCTGAAATTATATGACGAGGGCAGGCTGGATATTCACAAAACACTGGGCGATTACCTGCCATGGATCAGAGGCAGCGACAAGCAATCGATCCCTTTAAACGAGGTATTGCTTCACCAGGCCGGTTTGAAAGCGACCATTCCGTTTTACCAGGAAACGCTTGATTCCTCGAAAGGTGGCCTGGCGAAATACACCATTTACTCCTACAAACCGGTGTACAGCCATTCCATCCGGGTGGCCGACAGCATGTACATGCGCAACGACTGGCGCGACACCATAAACCTGCGGATCGTGCAAAGCCCGCTGGGTCCCCCCAACCGCTACGTCTACAGCGACAATGATTTTATTTTACTGGGAAAGATCGTTGAATCGATCACCGGGCAAACGCTTGCTGACTATGTCAAGGAAACATTCTATGATAAACTGGGTCTTAGTTCTACCGGCTTTACACCGCGCAACCGGTTTACCCTGAGCCGCATCGCGCCGACGGAGCAGGAGATTGGTTTCCGCAGCCAGTTACTGCGAGGAGACGTACATGATCCGGGTGCGTCTATGTTTGGCGGTGTCGCAGGTCACGCGGGTCTCTTTAGTACAGCGGAAGATCTTGCTGTGATCGGTCAGATGCTGCTCAACGGCGGCAATTTTAATGGCCAGTCATTTATAAAAAAAGAATCGATCGCATTGTTTTCGGCTTACCAGAGTACCATCAGCCGGAGGGGCTACGGTTTCGACAAACCCGAAAAAGACAATGCCACGAGCAAAGATCCCTATCCATGCCTGTCTGCCTCGCCGCTGACCTTCGGCCACACCGGTTATACCGGGACCTGCGTTTGGATTGACCCGGCCTACAACCTGGTGTTTGTATTTTTATCGAATCGGGTAAATCCTTTTGGCGGCGCTAACAACAAATTGCTGCGCATGAACGTGCGGACCAATATCCAGGAAACCGTGTACAAAGCGTTGGGGGTAAACGGGAATAAAGACGAAAAAAAAGAGAGTAGGTTGAAAAAAAAGAGATTGGGATGAGGGGGCTATCAGCAGTCGGCTATCAGCAGAACAAAGAAATCAATTGTAAATGTATGCCTTCGGTATGAGTTGTTGTAAGCACCCGCCGGCTGGATTTACCGACCGGGTGTTGGAAACTGTTAAATCCCGGCCAGCCTGCGAGGAAAATTTACCGGGTGAAATGCCGCTAATCTCATTTTCTATAACTTTGCCGCCGGCGGATCGCCATCCTAATTTATAAACTTGATTATATGCCAGGTTACGAACTCTTTGGTGCGGAAGAAAGGAAAGAAGTAAATGATGTGTTGGAAACAGGTATCCTGATGCGGTATGGTTTTGACGGTCCACGAAAAGGAATCTGGAAAGCAAAAGAACTGGAAGAAGCAATTTGCGATCGTTTTGGCAGCAAATACGCGCAGCTCACATCCAGCGGTACGTCTGCGCTTACTACGGCTATGGTGGCCCTGGGCATCGGTGCCGGGGATGAAGTGATCATGCCCACCTTTACATTTGTAGCGAGTTTTGAAGCAATTTTATCTGTAGGTGCTACACCCGTATTGGTGGACGTGGATGAAAGCCTTACGCTTGATCCAGCGGCCGTTCGTGCGGCCATTACCGGCAATACGAAATGCATCATGCCCGTTCATATGTGCGGAAGCATGGCAGATATGGATGCACTACTTACAATCTGTAAAGAACACAACCTTGTATTGCTCGAAGATGCCTGCCAGAGCATCGGCGGCAGTTATAAAGGGAAAATGCTCGGAACCATCGGCGATGCCGGCACCTTCTCCTTCGACTTCGTAAAGACGATGACTTGTGGTGAAGGCGGTGTGGTAATGACAAATTCGAAAGATGTTTATATGAAATCGGATGGATATACAGACCATGGACACGATCACACCGGTGTTGACCGGGGTGCTGATCTGCACCCATTTATCGGTTACAACTACCGCATATCGGAATTACATGCTGCCGTTGGCGTGGCACAGATCCGCAAACTGGACCATATTCTTACCAT
>JBBSSY010000478.1:0-3506 GCA_038241595.1 Chitinophagales bacterium
AGAAAAATCTAAAGTTCGCCAGTAGCCGTATGTAAAGGTGTTAGATACATGTTGCCTGCCTAAACCCGGCGAAATTTTATTACCAGGTGGCAAGCTTTGCGTGGTGATGAAAGACATAAGAATCGTATTAAGATAAAAAAGGCAGCATGCAATGATCGCTACAAAACATGTAACCAAGGCAATGGGGTGATTCATGTGGTTGACCAGGTGCTGTGGCCGAAATAAGAATTTGGTGTATAGTGGGATTTTCAAAACAGGCCGGCCCTTTTTATGGCTGGCCTTTTTTTGAGTATGAGCTATCAGCAGTCAGCAATCAGCAAACAGCCGTAAGCTTTTTGCGAATCGAAGGAGTTAGTTTAAAATGGACCTTGCGAACCACATACAAATTATAACTTTAAAACTAGATTTGTTAAATTGTACTGGCTGACTGCTGATTGCTGATTGCTGATTGCTGACAGCCAAACATTCATTACATTTAGGCGACAGACTTCCGTGAAAAAAATCATCCATAAACACCCGCTCGCGATTCGTTGGTTTCACTGGGTAAATTTCCCGGTGCTGGCCATCATGATCTGGAGCGGCTTGCTCATCTACTGGGCGAATGACATCTACCGCATCGGCTTTGGAGACACTACCCTGCTCAAATTTTTCCCGGATTCGTTTAACAAAGCACTGAACCTGCCGTTCAGGCTGGCGGAGGGCATGGCCTATCATTTTCTTTTTATGTGGCTGTTTTTTCTTAACGGGTTCCTCTATGTAGCGTATACCATTTTTTCCGGCGAATGGCGCTTACTCGTACCTGATAGACATTCATTTCGGGAGGCCTGGCTGGTTGTTCTCCATGACCTGGGTATTCGAAAATTGGCCCCTCCACAGGTTAAGTATAATGGCGCACAAAAAATCGCTTATACGGCAGTGATCATAATGGGTATTGGCTCTGTTTTGTCAGGTCTTGCGATTTATAAACCGGTTCAATTCGGCGGGTTGTGTAATTTGATGGGCGGCTATGCGGCTGCACGGATCATCCATTTCGTGCTGACGATCGCCTACTGCCTGTTTTTTATCATTCACATTCTGCAGGTATTGCGCGCCGGCTGGAACACTTTCCGCAGCATCATTACAGGCTTCGAAATCTCTAAAAAAACAGATGCGCAACCGTAAACGTTGACTATATAACGTCAACGGCTATCCGCAAACAACTACAAACCATAAACTACAAACTACAAACTGCTACCTTTGTGCCAGCACATCCGCAATATGCATCGTTTGCAGCGCGAGTCCGCGGTGTTTGATATACCCGTCGAGGTGCATGAGGCAGGAAAGATCCGTGGAGATGATGTAATCGGCGCCGGTGTCGAGGGCATGCTGCAATTTCTGATCGGCCATCGCAATAGAGATCGGTTCAAATTTTACCGCAAAAGTGCCGCCGAAGCCGCAGCAGGTTTCAACATCGGCCATTTCAACCAACTCCAGACCCGCCACATTTGACAATAAAATGCGTGGCTCCTGTTTGATTCGACATTCCCGCAAGGCCGCGCAGGAGTCGTGGTAGGTAGCCCTGCCGGGCAGGCTGGCGCCGACGTTTTCCGTTTTAAGCACCTGCACCATAAATTCCGAAAACTCGAAGGTGCGTCTGCCCAACTCTTTCACCTCATGATGCAGGGAAGAATTGTCGAATAATTTTGGGTAGTAGTTGCGTATAAAACCAACGCAGGAGGCGCTTGGTGCCACGATATAATCCGCCCCTGAAAAATCCCTGATAAATTTGCTGCAGACATCTTTCGCGGGATCCCAGAAACCGGCATTAAAAGCAGGCTGGCCGCAACAGGTCTGGTTGGGATTGTACTCAACAGAACAACCCGCTCTTTCCAGTACATCTACCATGCTGAAGGCAGTTTGAGGATAAAGCTGGTCAACAAAACAAGGTATAAAAAGCTGGACGTTCACAATCAGGTACTTTATGCCCGTATTTAACGGTGCGATGTGTATATTATTCAGGCCGGCAACAGCAGGATAACTATTGAATAAAGGATCGTTGAAGCGCAATCATTTTTAGTGCGGTAATGGCAGCCTCCTCACCTTTGTTACCGTGAATACCACCCACGCGGTCTTCTGCCTGTTGTTGGTTGTCTACCGTGAGAATGCCAAATATGGTTGGTACCGGCAGCGTCAGGTTGAGTTGCAGGATCCCATCGGTAACGCCTTTACAAACGTAGTCAAAATGAGGCGTATCGCCACGCAGCACGCAACCCAGCGCGATAAACGCATCCGGTTTACCTGTCAGGCCGTTTCCACCTTCCCAGTAACTCTTTATGCCGAATGGAATTTCAAATGCACCGGGTACGGTAACGGTGATTACGTTGGTGATATTGTTTTGCAGCAATGACTGCCTGCAACCGGCTTCCAGTTTGTCGATGATGACGGCATTCCATTCAGTACGCACAATAACAACACAGGCATCCCGGTTAAGAATGCCTGTGTTATTTTCTAATAATATACTGTTGCTGACATCAGCCATTGCGAAAAAATTTAGGCTATTTCGAGTTCACAACGCCCAGTCGGGCGAGGTATTTGTCAATTTCATTGCCTCTTTCAGAACGGGGATATTTTTGTTTGATGATGGTGTACATGTCGATTGCTTCCTTGTTCTTGCCAAGGCTTTCGTACAGGTAACCTGCACGGAATAAATATTCCGGGGAATTGTAGTCGTCTACTTCAAAGGCTTTACCGGCCTTGCTGTACTCACTGGCCGCTTCTTCCTTTTTACCCAGTTCGCTATACGCATCGCCAAGCAGGCTCGTTGCTCTTGCCTGTATCTGTTTTGAATCGGTTGAAAAATCTTTCAGGTATTTTACCGCGTTGTTAAAGTCACCCAGTCTCAGGTAAGATGCACCAGCATAAAAATGGGCCAGTTTACCTGCCTTGGTGCCGTCGTATCTCGAAATTACCTTTAAAAAACCAGGGTTAATGTTATCACCGTTGAGGGCAAGTTTCAAGCTGTCTTTGCTAAAGTATTCCTGCGCGCGGAAGATGGCTTCCGACGCCTTTTCTTCGTTCGGTTCTGAGACGAGGTTTTTGTACGCCAATATTCCGCCAACCAGCAAGAGGATAATGCCGAGCCCGATCAGAATTTTTTTGTTGTTGTCTTCCCAATAGTTGCCAACTTTCCTCAACATGTCGTTGTCGTCATTGTGCGGTAAAGGGTTATGCTCGATTGTTGTATCCACAGTTTTGATTTAAAAGTAAGAAGCTGTCAGCAGTGGCTTTCAGCAAAGTCGAAATATGGGTTGTTTTCTGTATTCGTTTATCTTGCCCATGATGGATTAATCCACGTAAAACGGGTAGTCTTTATCTGCATACACATCTTTCAACAATTCATCATCGTTTGGCCATGGCGAATCTTCCGCGAATTTAACGGCTTCAGTAACCTGGTCGTTTAAGCGGTTGTTTATCTCGTCAATTTCTTAATTGGTTGAGAAATTTTTTTCAATTATCGTTTTAATGAC